>NZ_JBKOTX010000025.1:0-47440 GCF_047086965.1 Roseovarius halophilus (ex Wu et al. 2025)
CAATGCCTCATGGCTACGGCAGCGTCACGGGTACAAAACACCCGATCAGATCAGGGCCGAGCAAAAAGCCCTTGAACCCGAAGCCGTCACGGAGGTTAAGATGGCGGCCTAACCAGCGCAACGCGCTGTCTCAGAACCGTGCCCCGGTACAATTATCATACATCTGGTCGCTTGCCGGTAGTCGGGTATCACACCAGACCGAGCGGGTATTGGCATTTCGAGCGGTCGCAGTCGACGTTCTAGTCTACGACTTGACACACGATAAAGGTGTTTGCCGTGGCTAAAATCGACTGCATCGAAACGACCATCGTCGACCTGCCGACCATACGCGGGCATGTTCTTTCGATGACGACGATGATGCTTCAATCCATCGTTTTCGTCCGCGTGAAGTTCGCCGACGGCTCCGAAGGTATCGGCGAAGGTACGTCCATCGGGGGGATGAGCTACGGGGCCGAAAGCCCCGAGAGCATCAAGTCGGCAATCGACACCTACATCGCCCCGCTGCTCGATGGCCGTGACGGTGATCAGATCAACGCGCTGATCGATGTGATGGAGCGCGGTGTGAAAGGGAACCCGATCGCCCGCTGCGCGGTCGAGACCGCGCTCTGGCACGGGTTGGCCAAGCGGCTTGGCGTTTCGGTGGCGCGGCTCTTCGGCGGGCCGGTGCGCACCGCTATGCCCGTGGCCTGGACGCTGGCCTCGGGCAATTCTGAGACCGACATCGCCGAGGCGCGCGAGATGATATCGATGCGGCGGCACAACATCTTTAAGCTCAAGATCGGCAAGCGGCCGCTGCGCGAGGATATTGCCCATGTCGCGGCGATCTGCGATGCAGTGGGATCAGTGGCGTCGATCCGGGTGGACGTGAACCAGAGCTGGTCACTGACCGATGCACGCTGGGGCTTGCGGGGTCTGCAGGAGATCGGCGTCGACCTCGTTGAGCAGCCGATTGGAGCGGGCCACGTGCGGCAACTCAAATCGCTGACCGACGGTTACGAGATCGCGGTCATGGCCGACGAAGTCCTGAACGGTCCGAACTCGGCCATGCGGCTCGCTGCCGACCGTTCCGCGGACGTCTTCGCGGTCAAGATTGCCCAGTCGGGCGGTCTCAAGCGCGGCGCCGAGGTCGTGGCCATCGCGCAGGCGGCAGGCATCAGCCTTTACGCGGGTACGATGCTCGAGGCCGGGGTCGGCACCGCAGCAGCGTTGCAGCTCTTCTCGACAGTGCCGGTGCTCGACTGGGGCACAGAACTCTTCGGGCCGCTGCTGCTGCAGCACGAGATACTCAAGGAACCGCTACAGTATCACGATTTCGCTGTCCACTTGCCGGAGGGGGCAGGGCTCGGCGCGGAAATCGACGACGACAAGATCGAGCAATTCCGGCGGGATCGCAGCCGCACCACCCACAGTGTTGCCACGCGGTCCTGACGGAGCCACGATAAAGAGGAGGAGAAAGCCAATGTTTACCGAAGCCAACCTGGCCAGCATGGAAAAGCGGCTGGCAGGAATTGTCGAGGAGGGTGACCACAACGGGATCTACCGCGCCCGTCGCGACATGTTCACCGATGCCGAGCTATTCGAGCTTGAGATGAAGCACATTTTCGAGGGCAACTGGGTCTTCATGGCGCATGAGAGCCAGATCCCGACCCCCGGTGACTATTTTACCGTGCATCTCGGCCGCGTGCCGGTTGTCATCACCCGCGACAAGAAGGGTGATCTGCACGCCCTGGTCAATTCCTGCACGCACCGTGGCGCGATGCTGTGCCGGTTCAAGCGCAACAATACCAAGACGTTCACCTGTCCGTTCCACGGCTGGACGTTCTCGAACGATGGACGCCTCCTGAAGGTGAAGAACCCGAAGGATGCAGGCTACCCCGAGGACTTCAACAAGGACGGCAGCCACGATCTGCGCCGGGTGAAGCTCGGCAATTATCGCGGCTTCCTATGGGGCTCGCTGAACCATGACGTGCCCGAGATCGAAGAGTATCTCGGCGACACCACGAAGCTGATCGACCTGATCGTCGACCAATCTGACGAGGGCGTCGAGGTGCTGCGCGGATCGTCCACCTATACTTTCGACGGCAACTGGAAGCTCCAGGCCGAGAACGGCGCCGACGGGTACCATGTCTCCTCGGTGCACTGGAACTACGTTCAGACCACGTCGCGGCGCGGTCAGGAGGGCAAAGAGGACAAGATCAAGGCCAACGACGCCTCCAAGTGGGACCAGCAGCGTGGCGGCTTCTACGCGTTCGATCACGGCCACATCCTGCTCTGGAACATCTGGGCCGACGCGTCGAACCGGCCGGCCTACATGCGCTGGGACGAGTACATCGAAAAGTACGGCGAGACCCGGGCGCGCTGGATTGTGCAATCGCTGCGCAACCTCTGCATCTACCCGAACGTGTTCCTGATGGACCAGTTCTCGAGCCAGATCCGCATGTTTCGGCCCATCGACGTCGACAAGACCGAGGTGACGATCTATTGCATCGCGCCCAAGGGCGAGAGCCAGGAGGCGCGTTCGCGCCGGATCCGCCAGTACGAGGACTTCTTCAACGCCTCCGGCATGGCGACCCCGGACGACACCGAGGAGTTCCGGGCGACGCAACGCGGCTATGCCGCCGCCGACGTTGCACCGTGGAACGACCTCAACCGCGGAGCCGCGCACTGGATCGACGGGCCAGACGACACTGCCGGGGAGCTCGGGATCACGCCACGCATGTCCGGCCCCAAGCAGGAGGATGAAGGCCTCTTCGTCGTTCAGCACGGACACTGGGCCGAGCGGATGCTGGCGGCGGTCCGCGCCGAACGCGAAGCTCTCGCGGCAATCCCTGTGGCAGCGGAGTGAACCGATGAATGTCCAGACACTTGCCGACAACGTCGAAGCTGTCGCGCCTGAAAGCCTGACTTACGACCAGATTGCCATGTTCCTTTACGCCGAGGCGCGCTGCCTCGACGACCGGGACTGGGAGGCGTGGCTCGAATTCTATCACGAGGACTGCCCATTCTGGATGCCGGCGTGGGACGACTTCGACCAGCTCACCGAGGATCCGCAAAACGAGATGTCGCTGATCTATTATCCCGACAAGTCGGGGATCGAAGACCGCGTGTTTCGCATCAAGACCGACCGCTCGTCGGCGACCTCGCTGCCTGAGCCGCGCACCAACCACAACATCTCGAACATCGAGGTTTTGTCGGACAAGGGTGGTGAAATCCGATTAAGGTTCAACTGGGTCACCAAGTCGTTCCGCTACGGCGAGACCGACACCCACTGGGGCACGTCGTTCTACACGCTCGACACCTCGGGTAACCGTCCGCTGATCGCGGACAAGAAGGTTGTACTGAAGAACGATCACATCCACCACGTGATCGACATCTACCATATCTGATCCCGGGTCTCCGGAAGGTCTGAAGACATTCCGCGCAGTCACCGGGCGCGGAAAAGCAGGGGAGGAGGTTGTCATGACCTACCAAGTGGTTCTTAATTTCGAGGATGGGGTCTCGCGGGTGATCTCCTGTGATGAAGACGAGAAGGTCACGGACGCCGCCTTCCGTCACAAGATCAACCTGCCGATGGATTGCCGTGACGGTGTTTGCGGCACGTGCAAGTGCAAGGTTGGCAGCGGCACCTACGAGATGGAATTCTACCTCGAGGACGAAGCGATGACCGAGGAAGAGGAGGAGCAAGGCTTCGCGCTGCTCTGCCAGACCACGGTGACATCCAACGCCGTCTTCAACGTGCTGGCCTCGTCCGAGGCCTGCAAGACCGGCGCGCAGGAGGTGGGCGGTGAGGTGATCGCAGCCGAACGGCTGTCGAACACCTCGTTCAATCTTCGCGTCAAGCTTGACCAGCCGATGAATTTTCTTCCGGGGCAATACGTCAATGTCTCGATCCCCGGCACCGGCGAGACCCGCTCCTATTCGTTCTCGTCGAAGCCCGGTTCGGACGAGGCCACGTTTCTCATCCGCAACCTCGAGGGGGGCGTGATGTCGTCGTATATGGCAGATCGTGCGGCATCCGGGCACAGGGTCGCATTGACCGGGCCGATGGGTATCTTCTACCTGCGAGAGATGACGCGCCCCCAGCTATGGCTTGCCGGCGGGACGGGGCTCGCGCCGTTCCTGTCGATGCTCGAGAAGGTGGTCGAGGAGGGCACCGACCAGCCGATCCTGCTCTATTATGCAGTGACCAACGCTGCTGACCTCGTGGAACTGGAGCGGGTCGAAGCGCTCGCAGAGAAGATCGGCACGGTGAGAGTCGTCACGATCCTCGCCGCCGAGACGGAAGAGCACGAGCTGAAAGGCTATGTCACCGACCACCTGTCCGAGCAGGATATGAACGGCGGCGACGTCGACGCCTATCTCTGCGGCCCGCCCCCGATGGCCGATGCGGTCAGTGCACATTTCGGTGCGCTCGGTATCGAGCCTGCGCAGTTTTACTACGAGAAGTTCACCTCCTCCGAGCCCAAATCCGAGGCCGCCTGAAATGCGGTTCTCAAATAAGACGATGGTGGTCACGGGCGCGGCGCAGGGCATCGGCCGGCGCGTGGCCGAACGCGCCGCGGCTGAGGGTGCCGAGGTTCTGGTCGTGGACCGGGCGCGGGCGCGCACCGAAGTCGTGAAGGCGATCAAGGCGGCAGGCGGCACCGCACACGCGGTGTCGGCGAACCTTGAGACTTATGCCGGCTGCAAGAAGGCGATAGACAAGGCGCTCTCGCTCTGGGGCAGGATCGACATTCTCGTCAACAATGTAGGCGGCACCATCTGGGCCAAGCCCTTTGAATATTACGAGCCTGCGCAGATCGATGCCGAGATCAGCCGCTCGCTGCTGCCGACACTCTATGGCTGCCACCTTGCGCTCGAGCCGATGCTGGCCGCGGGTCGAGGTGTCATCGTCAACGTTAGTTCGATCGCCACGCGCGGGCTCAACCGTGTGCCCTACGGAGCGGCAAAGGGTGGTGTGAACGCCCTGACCCAGAACCTCGCGTGGGAAGTGGCCGAGCGCGGCATCCGCGTCGTCGCCACCGCCCCGGGCGGGACCGACGCGCCTCCGCGGATCACCCCGCGCATCCCCGAAGAGGGCGAGGCGCAGAGGGAGGAGTGGTACCAGCAGATCATCGACCAGACCACGCAGTCGTCGCTCATGAAGCGCTACGGAACACTCGAAGAACAGGCCGCGCCAATCCTGTTTCTGGCCTCGGACGAGGCCTCGTATCTTACTGGCGTGACGTTGCCCGTCGGAGGCGGCGACCTGGGCTGAGCGTGGGATCCACGCCTGCCTGCAAAAGTTCAATCTAAGGGAGGAAAGACAATGAAACTCAAGGCAATGAACGCACTTGCGCTCGCGGGGGGGCTGACTGCACACGCTGCGGCTGCGCAGGATCAGATCGAGGTCGGGTTGCTGCTGCCCTATTCGGGCGTCTACGCCGCGCTGGGCAACGACATCCAGGCCGGCTTCGAGCTTGGGCTCGAGACCTATGGCGGGGAGGTTGACCATTCTTTCAACCTGCATATCGAAGACACCGAGGTGAAGCCTCCGGTGGGACTCGCCAAAGCCCGCAAGCTTGCTTTGCAGGACGAGGTGGATGTGATGGTTGGCATCGTTTCCTCGGCTGTTCTCGGCGCGGTTTCGGACATCGTCGCGCAGATGGAGGTCCCGCTGATCGTCGCCAATGCCGGCAACGACGATGCGACCGGAGCAGGCTGTTCACCCTTCATTACCCGGCTGAGCTTCGCCAACAGCCAAGTGAACCGCCCGATGGGCGAATGGCTTGCCGGGCAGGGCGTTGAAACGGTCTACACCATTGCGCCCGACTATGCTGCCGGCCGGCAGATGATAGGTGCCTTCATCGACGGCTTCACCGAGGCGGGCGGCGAGATCGTCGGTTCGCAGTACACGCCGTTCCAGCAGACCACCGACTTCGGTCCCTACATGACCGAGGCCAAGTCCTCGGGTGCTGACGCGGTCTATGTCTTCTATGCGGGCGGTGAGGCGATCTCGTTCGTCAAGCAGTACGCCAGCTTCGGCCTCAAGGAGGATATGCCGCTCTACGGTGCCGGCTTCCTGACCTCGCCGCTCTACGTCAATGCCGAAGGCCCGGCGGCAGAGGGTGTGTTCGCCGCGCTGCACTACGTGCCGACCATCGACAACCCGGAAAACGAAAAGTTCGTCGAAGCCTTCCGGGCCGAGAACGATCGCGACCCCTCGGAATTCGCGGTGCACGGCTATGACGCGGCGCGCGCTCTGATCGAGGCGGTCAAGACCGGCGCGACCGAGCGTACCGAGATCGCCGCGGCGCTCTCGAAAGTCAGCTTTGACGGTCCGCGCGGCGCGCTCTCCATCGACCCGGCCACCAACAACATCGTGCAGCCGATTTACGTCTACGAAACCGTGGCCGCCGAGGATGGGAACGGTCTGACGCAGAAGGTGCTGGCGCAGCTAGACGCCGAACGCATGCCGCCGAACGGCTGCAAGATGAAGCCGATCAACTGATCGACACCTAATGGGCCGGCCGCGCGGGAGGCGTGGTCGGCTCCAACAAGGGAGGAGAAGACCGATGTCGACCGATCCCGGATTCTGGATCATGCAGATGCTCAACGCACTGCAACTCTCGATGCTCCTGTTCCTGCTTTCCGTGGGCCTCACGGTGATCTTCGGGCTGATGCATTTCGTGAACCTCGCGCACGGTGCGTTCTATGCGCTCGGGGCTTATGTCGCGGCCACCTTCGCGGGCCTGGCGGGCTACTGGGCCGGCTTCATCGCGGCCCCCATCGCCGTGGCAGCGGTAGGCATGCTGCTCTACTGGGGGTTGATCCGGCGAATGCGCAAGTCGGGGCCGATGTCGCAGGTGCTGGTCACCTTCGGCCTGATCTTCGCGCTTCTCGATCTCACGCGGATCATCTGGGGTGATATCGCCATCGGGAGCGAGACGCCCGCGCTACTTTCGGGCCGGGTCTCGATCCTCGGGGTCGATTACCCCACCTACCGGCTTTTCATCATCTTCCTTGGCGCCGCGATCTTCGCCGCGCTGGCCTTGATTCTGAGCCGCACGCAGATCGGTGCGATGATCAGGGCGGGTGTCGACAACGACGACATGGCGGCGTGCCTCGGGATCAATGTCGAGAAAATGTTCTTCGCGGTCTTCTGCGTCGGCTGCGCGCTTGCGGGGCTTTCAGGGGCTGTCGCCGCGCCATTGTTGTCCGTCACGCCCGGCATGGGCCTCGAGATCCTGATACCGACGCTCATCGTCATCGTGATTGGGGGCCTTGGCTCGCTTCAGGGCGCCATCGCTGGCTCGCTGATCTTCGGCTTCGTGCAGACATTCGGTGCGGTTCTGGCACCTCAGCTCTCCTCCCTTCTCATCTACGCTCTGCTCGCGCTCGTGCTCGTCACGCGGCCTGCGGGTCTTTTCCCGGCAAAGGGAGCCTGAGACATGTTTCGACACAATCCCCTTCGCTACGGTACGCTCGCCGTGCTCTTTGCATGCGCGGTCTATGCCGCCTTTGCCGCCGGGTATTTCGGCATTGAAATCCTGATCGAGATCCTCGTCCTGTCCATGCTGGTGCTGGCCATCGACATGGTCGCGGGCTTCGGCGGGATGGTGTCGCTCTGCCACGGCGCCCTTTTGGGCGTTGGCGCCTATGCCTATGCGATGCTAGCGGTTGAGGTCGGTGTCGCGGCCCCGGTGGCGATGCTGGCCGCCATCTGCATCACCGCCGCGCTGGCGTGGATCATCGGCGCGGTCTGCGCGCGCACCCACGGTATCTATTTCATCATGGCGACGCTTGCTTTCGGCCAGATGGCTTACTCCTACATCTTCGAGACTCCGATCTTTGGTGGAGATGATGGCCTGGGCGGCATCCCGCGGGTTGACCTCTCCGCCGTCGGCCTCGATACCAACGACAGCCGGACCTTTGCGCTCCTTGCCCTTGCGGCTCTGGTGCTGTGCTACCTCTTCGCGGTCGCGGTCCTGCGCTCGGGCCTTGGGCGCAGCCTCGTGGGGGTCATGCAGTCCGAGCAGCGGATGCGCGCCCTCGGCCTTGTGACTTGGCGCGTGAAGGCCGATGTCTTTGGCCTCTCGGGCATGATCGCAGGTCTCGCCGGGGCGATCTCGGCGCAGCACATCCTCTACATCTCGCCGGGCCTTCTGAACTGGACCGTCTCTGGCGAGGCGCTTGTGGTGGTGATCCTCGGGGGCCTCGGCACGCTGGTCGGTCCCCTGGTCGGGGCCGCAGCCTTCGTCTTGCTCAAGCACCAAATCAGCGAGTTCACGCCCTACTGGCACCTCGTCACGGGCCTGATCCTGATTGCCGTGGTGATGAGCCGCGCCAACGGCATCTACGGCTTTATCGAAGATCGCTTCGCCGGGCGGCTGACCGCGAAGGCGCGCAAGACATCCGACGCGGCCGTTCCTGCAAAGGACACCCAAAATGCTTGAAACGCGAGGATTGAACAAGATCTTTGGGGCCATTCAGGTAACCAAGGATGTGAACCTCAAGCTCGAACAGGGCGAGCGGCGCGTCCTGCTCGGCCCGAACGGCGCCGGCAAAACCAGCTTTTTCAACCAACTCGTCGGAGAGATCACACCGGATACCGGCAAGATCATCGTTGCGGGTGAGGACGTGACTGGGCTTTCGGTGCATCAGCGCGCGCGGCGCGGGATTTCGCGCAGCTACCAAAGGAACACGCTCTTCGACGGTTTGACCATCGCCGAGAACCTCGGGCTCGCCGCGGCGGTTTATACCCGCAACGCCACGCGGCTCTGCGGCGACAGCCTTTCGAAGCCGCAGGTGCGCGAGATCGTGGAAGAGGTCGCCGAGCTGGTGCACCTCGCCCCGCAACTGAACGCTCAGGTCAACGAGGTGTCCTACGGGGTGCGCCGCCAGCTGGAGGTCGGTGTGGCGCTCGCCACCCGCCCCAAGCTCCTGCTGATGGACGAGCCGACCTCGGGTGTCGGCCCCGAAATGAGCCACGCGTTTCACGAGCTTCTGGCCGGGCTGCCGCGCGATCTTACGATGCTCATCATCGAGCACGACATGGACCTCGCTTTCGAGATCGCGGATTCGATCACCGTCCTGAATTACGGCGAGGTCGTCTTTGACGGCAAGCCCGAGGAAGCCCGCGGATCGGCCCTCCTGCGCGAAATTTACCTGGGGAGTTGGGAAGATGCTTGATCTGAAGGACGTTTCTTCGGGCTATGGCGAGACGCAAGTGCTCCACGACCTGTCCGTCACCGCCAGAGCGGGCCGCGTGCTCGCCATCCTCGGGCGCAACGGCGCGGGCAAGAGCACCACACTCAAGACCATCATGGGCCTTCTGCCGACGCAGTCGGGGGCGATAACCTTTGATGGCAAGGCGATGCCCGCCCGACCCTTCGATGTGGCCAGGGCGGGGATCGGCTACGTGCCCGAAACCCGTGATATCTTCCCCTCACTCACGGTGCGCGAGAATCTCGATCTCGCCGCCAAACGGTTCGATGGCGCGGACTGGTCGATCGACCGGGTGCTGGATCTCTTCCCTCGGCTTGCCGAGCGCATGTCCAACGGCGGCACGCAGCTCTCCGGAGGCGAGCAGCAGATGCTCGCCATAGCCCGCGCGCTGCTCATGAATCCGCGCCTGCTGATCCTCGACGAGCCGACCGAGGGGCTTGCCCCGGTGATTGTCGAGCAGATCCACGAAAAGCTGATGGAACTCAAGCGCGAAGGCCTGTCGATGGTTTTGGTTGAGCAGAACTTCGGCTTCGCCACCTCGCTGGCCGACGATGTCGCAATCGTCTCGAAGGGGCAGGTGGTCTGGACCGGCAACCCTGCTGAGATCCGCGAAGATATCGAGGCGCAGCACCAGTGGCTCGGCGTCTGACATCAAAACGGCTAGCGCGTCAGCGCCGGCCTACAGCAGCTTGCGCGCGACCCTTTGGGCGATGCGGACAAAGTTTTGAACGTGGACGCCCTGTTCGTCGTAGCGGAAGTTCACAGACAGCGCTGTGCGCGCGATCTCAGGCTCGATCTTAAGAAACTTCATGCCCGTGCGCGATGCGGAGGAGACCGATTCCGGCACGATGCACACCCCTTCGCCGACCGACACGAGGCTGAGCGCGGTCTGCAGGTCCATGCACCAGACCCGCAGCGGAACAGGAAAATTGGCTTTCTCGCACGCCTCCAGAACGAAGTCCGCATAGCTCGGCCGGGGATACTCGGGATAGAGGATCAAATTGTGCGTCGCGAGACGTTCGAGCCGCGCCACTGTGCGGCTGCCGGTGTCGACCGTGTCTGGCAGTGCCAGGATGAGCTTTTCCTCGAGCAATTCTTTAGTGACGAATTCCGGGTCCTTCAGGGCTGGCCGGCCGAACGCCACATCAAGCTCGCGCGACACCAGCGCCCGCTGCAACTGGGCGTTATTCATCGGGATGAGGCTGAGATTTACCTCCGGGAAGCCCCGGCGATAGGACTTTATGATGTTCGGCAGGATACCGAACGTCGCGGATCCCACGAACCCGATCCGCAGACGCCCCTCGGACCCCTGTCCGAGGCGCCGGATCTCGAGCCGCGTGTCCTCGAGCTGCGCCAGGACCGACCGTCCGCGCTCGAGCAGCCGCTCGCCCGCCTGTGTCATTGTAATTGCGCTGCGGCCGCGGTTGAGGAGGGTCGCCCCCAACTCCTCTTCGAGCTGTTTTATGGCGCGGCTGAGAGGCGGCTGCGCCATGTTGAGCCGCTCAGCCGCGCGGCCAAAATGCAGCTCCTCCGCCACTGCGATGAAGTATTGCAGTTGTTTCAGGTTCATGTGTTCGTGCGCCCCGTCTGAGTAGGCGCAGGATCAACAGTAAAAAGAAAGCCTCCGCAAGGGGAGGCTTCCAAGTGGTCCGACGGGGAGATCTGATTTACTCGGCGGCGATGCGCTCTTTCGCGGCGTCGCGCTTCAGGGTGAAGTCGAACTCGACGTGCAGGTCGGTGTCGAGGTCCGGACCGGCCTTGCGGAACTGGCCGACAAGGCTGTCCTTCACCGCGAAGACGCTATCGTTCTCGAGGTAGTTCGACGTGCTGTCGTAGATCTGGCTGATCAGCGGGCGGTAGCCCACCTTTGACAGAATAAAGTGCATGTGCCCGGGCCGCATCGGGTGATGCCCCATGAAGCGCAGGAGTTCGCCCGCGGTCTCGTCGTCCGGGATCGGATAATCCACCGGGCGCAGCGCGCGGAAGGCATAGTGCCCATCTTCGTCGGTCTCGAATCGGCCGCGCAGGTTGAATTCGGGCTGGTCTGGGTCGTGATTCTCGTAGAGGCCGTTCGGTGCATCCTCCCAGACATCGATCGTGACGTCGCTCATCGGGTTGCCGTCGGTGTCGCGCACGTAGCCCTCGAAGTAGACCGTCTCCTGCCCGGCGAATTCCTTCAGGACGGTGGACGCGCCCTTCGGCAGGACCGGCGGGTTCTCGCGGTAGAACGGGCCGAGCACGGTGGATTCGCTTTCGTTGCCGGTGACCGGGTTCGACAGCATATCGACCAGCACCTCGACCCCGAGGATGTCGCCCAAAAGGATAAACTCCTGCCGCCCGCCATCGCAGACCGCGCCAGCGCGGGCCAGATATTGGCAGGCCGCGATGAACTCGTGGTGCTGAAGCTTCACGTCCTTGCAGAAGCCGTGCAGGTGCTTGATCAACGAAGTCATGATCTCGCTCTCGCGGGCGTCGACGTTGCCGTTCTCTCCGAGCGCGGCAATGACCTCTTCGGTTATATTGTCGAGTGTGACCTTCGCCATCCGTGATCCTCCCATGGATAAAATGCTGTCTATCTATATTCGCCGTTTCGGCCCCGCCGTCCAATGTCCGCGACGGTATGGAGCAATACCCGTTCGGTGCTCGTCGTGCTGGTATCGGAGATGAGTCCGCTGGCGATTTCCGTGGGCGGCTACGAATTCGGGGCGCATATCAGCAAATGAGGAACGTCATGGCGGCGCCACGCATCACGATTGTCGGGATCGGGGTCGACTGCTCCCGCAAACCGCGCCGTCCGCGGACCCGGGCCATCCCGCTCGGCGCGGCAGCAACGTCCGACCTGCTGCACCTGCCCGGCAACGCGGATATTGCCGCGCGGCGAGCGCACGTTGCTCGGTTCGAAGGGGGGATGTCAACGGGGCTCACGGCTTGGAGATACGCGATGCCCTGCAGGCGGGCCAGATGTATCTGCACGTCTGAAGCCTAAGGTATCGTAAGATACCTGCTGGAGTATTGGATCGGACGGCGCTCCCGCGCAGAGTTGCTTCGACGACATGCACCGGAGGAGATATGAGCGTAGAGGCGACGCAGATGCAGGCCCGGCTCGAGGAGCGGCCGCACACCATCCGGCTCGGCCGGCTGTTCTCGGAAACGGTGCTACTCAAGGTCGATGACGACGAGCATTACCTTGTCTTCGACAGGGGCCGGATCGTCGAGGTGCTGCCGGGGCCTTCCAAGAAGATCCCCTACCGCTTCGCGTTGGTGACTGACGGGGCCGCGCTGGACAAGTTCTGGCAGAGCCGTCCCGAGCCCGGCTTCCACGACATCTTCGGTCTGGTGAAGATCGGCCGCGCGCAAATCCTCGGCGACATCCTGATGCTGGTGAAGAACCTGCGCTTTATCAAGGATGTGCTGGCGCTGCCGCGGGAGGGCCGGGCATGAGTCTGGAGCCCATCATCGGCCGCTACGTCGCGGTTCAGGCGGGCGGACGCAACTACCGCATCTATTTCGAGGAAGCAGGCGAAGGCCGTCCGATCCTCTGCCTGCACACGGCAGGGGCGCACACGGGCCAGTGGCGTCACCTGATGAACGATACCAAGGTGACGGCCTCGAACCGGATCATCGCTTTCGACATGCCATGGCACTCCAAGTCGCTGCCGCCGGCAGGCTCCGAGTCCGAGGAGTACCTGCTCACCACGGAAGGCTACATCGAGATTATCTGCGCGTTCATGGACGCGCTGGATCTGGAAGCGCCGGTTCTGGCAGGCTGCTCAATGGGCGGTCGCATCGCGCTGCAGCTGGCGGCCCTGCATGCAGATCGTTTTTCAGGCTTCATCGCCATCGAGGCGTCGGATTTCCAGCCTGCCTGGTACGACATCGACTGGTTCCATCGCCCCGACGCCCATGGCGGCGAGATGGGCGCGGCGCTGGTGTCGGCGAACATTTCGCCGCACGCTCCCGAGGCCGAACGCTGGAATACGCTCTGGATGTTCATGCAGTCGGGGCCGGGCGTCTTTCGTGGTGATCTTAGCTTTTACACGCAGGATGACAGCCTGATCGGGCGATTGGACCAGATCGATACGGACAAGACGCCGGTGCACATCATTGTCGGCGCCTACGATCTGACCTGCACGCCCGAGGACGCGCAGCGCACCGCCGACGCGATCCGAGGTGCGACCCTCGCGGTAATGGACGAGCTGGGGCACTTCCCGATGAGCGAACACCCCGAAGGATTCCGGCCCTTCTTTCTGGAGGCACTCGAGAAGATGCCGGGTTGAGGAGCGTGGGCAAGGATCGGGCCGGGCCCGGCGCCTGGCCATGCCAGGTGCCGGCCGGACCCGGGGCCAGCTGCGACAGGAGGAGACGAGGTGTCCAAAAATGCATCGGGCCGCTATCCGGGCCGCACCCGGCACGCACGCAATGCCAA
Source organism: Roseovarius halophilus (ex Wu et al. 2025) (assembly GCF_047086965.1). Taxonomy (NCBI): domain Bacteria; kingdom Pseudomonadati; phylum Pseudomonadota; class Alphaproteobacteria; order Rhodobacterales; family Roseobacteraceae; genus Roseovarius; species Roseovarius halophilus (ex Wu et al. 2025). Next base: position 13,634 of record NZ_JBKOTX010000025.1, read on the forward strand.
TCTGGAAACCCTGTCCATGACGGCGGACGCGGCGGGGGCGTATCGCGCGCCCCCTGACGCCGAACCGCGCTGCGCAGAGGCGCGACCGTGACCACTCCTGCAATCATCTGCGTCGCCATCACCGGTTCGCTGCCCACCAAGGCCGACAACCCGGCGGTCCCGATCACCATCGAGGAACAGGTCGACAGCACCCGCGTCGCATTCGAGGCGGGCGCAACCATTGCGCATTGCCGCGTCCGCCACGATGACGGCCAGCCGACGTCTGATCCGGACCGGTTCGCGCGGCTGAAGAAGGGGATCAAGGCCGCGTGTCCGGGCATGATCGTCCAGCTGTCGACCGGTGGCCGGTCGGGCGCGGGGCAAGCGCGCGGGCGAATGCTGCCGCTTGCCCCCGATATGGCCTCGCTGTCGGTCGGCTCGAACAACTTTCCGACACGTGTCTACGAGAACCCGCCCGACCTCGTCGCATGGCTCGCTTCCGAGATGCGCGCGCACGAGGTGAAGCCCGAGATCGAGGCCTTCGATCTCAGCCACATCCATCAGGCCAAGCTGATGCATGATCGGGGTGAGATCGAGCATAGGCCTTATGTGCAATTCGTCATGGGCGTGAAGAACGCGATACCCGCCGACCGCCGCGTCTTTGCGTTCTACATCGAGACGGTCCGGCGCCTCTTCGGACCGGACGCGCCGTGGTGCGCCGCCGGGATCGGGCGGCATCAGGCCGAGCTCAACGACTGGTCGGCCGAGCTGGTTGGACATCTGCGCACGGGGCTTGAGGACAACATTCGCCTCGTCCGCGACACGCTCGCGCCTTCGAACGCGGCGCTGGTGGAGCGCGCCGCTGCTGCTGTGACACGCCATGGCCGCCGGGTCGCCACGCCCGGCGAGGCGCGCGCGCTTCTGGGCCTCGCCCATGCCTGACAGCCCGGCCGACGACCGCCTGCTGTGTGGCGCGTCCGTGCTGCGTGACGCCTCGCTGACGTCGGTTGCGGCGGGATTTCTCGCAGTGCTCATTTCCTTCGCGGGCCCGCTCCTGATCTACCTTCAGGCGGCGGTCGCGATGGATGTGGACGCCGGCCTCTTCTCGTCATGGGTCGCGGCGATCTTTGCCGGCGCTGGGGTGGCGAGCCTCGTGCTCAGTCTCTGGACGCGCCTTCCTGTGCTCGTCGCGTGGTCCGCTCCGGGCAACGTCCTTCTGGTTACCGTTGGCCCGACGCTCAGCTATCCCGAGATCGTCGGTGCCTACGTTCTTTCGGCGCTGGCGATTCTCGTGATCGGCCTCAGCGGCGCGTTCGACAGGCTGGTTCGGATCGTGCCTGCCGGCGTCGCCGCGGGCATGATGGCCGGGATCCTCTTTCGCTTCGGTGCGGACGCGTTCATCGGGTTCGAGACGGCGCCGGTGATGGTGGGCACCCTGCTGGTCACCTTCCTCGTCTTGTCGCGTATCACCCCGCGCTACGCGCTGATCTGGCTTCTGGCAGGGTCGCTCGTCTACATGACGCTGCGCGGCGATGCGGGCAAGACTTCGCTCGATCTCGCCATGCCCGAGATGACGATCACCTGGCCAGCCTTCTCCCTCGATGCCGCGCTCGGCTTCGCGCTGCCGCTGGTGGTCACGACGCTCACCGGGCAGTTCCTCGCAGGTCTCGCGATCCTGAAGGCCAACGGCTTCGCCACGCCCGCGCGCCCGATCCTGACGACGGCGAGCCTTCTGTCCCTACCGGCGGCGCTCTTTGGCGGCATCACCATCGCGCTGGCGTCGATCACCATGGCACTCGGCGCGGGCGAGGAGAGCCATTCCGATCCGGATAGGCGCTACGTGGCCGGGGTGGCATCAGGCCTCTTCTTCCTCCTCGGGGCGCTTGGAGCCGGATCCATCGTCGCCTTGCTGCGCGGGCTTCCAGCGGAGCTGATCGCGCTGCTTGCCGGTCTCGCGCTTCTCGGTGCGATCGCGAAGGGCATGAGCGACATGCTCGGCGACACCGCGAACCGGCAGGCGGGAATTTTGACCTTCGTGGTGACAGCATCCGGCGTCTCTGTTCTGGGCATCGGCGCAGCTTTCTGGGGCCTTGTCGTCGGGCTTGTGGCCCTGCTGATCGGCCGCTTGATCCGAGCCGGGTAGATCTCGATCCAGAGGCATACGGGATGCGTTGATGGAAGGCTTTCTGATCTTCGCAAGGCGCGGCAAGTGCGATACTGGAGGTGCGAATACGCGAACGTATAGTCTACACCAAAATTGGAAGAACTCAGAATGGCACCGAGATGTAAGCCTACGCCGAGGGCCGTCTGGCGGGATCATTTGGCGACGGTTTATCGAGCGTCCTTATGGACCGACCAGCTTGGCCACAACCTGCAGGTCGTGGGCGCCTGGTCTGGTGCCACATATGAAGTAGCGCGAGGCGTGCCGGGCGAAAAGGGCTCCAGCCTGTTCTGGACTCATAATGGCGTCCTGATGGGCGGCGTGCTGTTCGACAATGGCCGCGACCGCCGGTTCCTCGAAGCCCTCGTCGAGAGCAAGGCCAACGTCCCGGTTCAAACTCAGGCGAATGCGTCTTTCTCTTTGCCATTTCGGATCGCCTCTCTCGTCGTGCTATCCACCTTAACAACTGGTCCGAATTTTCGCGACCACCTCTACAGCGGGCGGTCGTCGATGAGTCCACCGCGTGGTTCGAAGAGATGATGGTCGAGTGGAGCGCCGAGAAGAGCGAGGCCGAGCTTGCCGCACAGGAAGCCGCCGGTGTCGTGGCCTTCGACGCAGGCCCCGAAGTGCGCGAAACCGCCGTGTCGATCTACTGGGACGACCTTGAGGCGCTGAGTCCCGAAGTCGAGCGCCTGCGCCCGGTTCCGGACCCGCAGGACTGATCGTTACTCACGGTACGAGTAACGCCGCCCCGGTTCGTCCGGGGCGGCCTTTTCGTGCCTAGGCCAGCACGCGCCTCAGCCCCGCCTGCACTTTCTGCAGCGGGTCGAGGAACCGGGTGACAAGCTCGCCCGCCTCGGCCTGTGTCGCGGCCAGCCCGACGTTGAGCGCCGCGTCCACGTGGCCATGCACGTTCATCAGCGGCACGGCGATGGAACGCAGGCCGATCTCGACCTCCTGATCTATGACCGCGTAACCGTCCCGGCACACGTTCGCGATCCGCGCCATGATCTCCTCCGGGTCAGTCAGGCTGAAGGCGGTGCGCGGCGACAGGTCCGAGCGTTCGACCAGCGCCCGCGCCTCTTCCTCGGGCAGCGCGGCGAGCAGTACTTGCCCCATCGACGTACAATGCGCAGGCAACCGTGATCCGGGCATCAGCCCGATGGACATTACCCGGCGTTGGGCGGCACGGGCGAGATAGACGATCTCGGTCTCGTCGAGGATCGACACGCTCGCCGATTCTCCGATCTTCTCCGACAGCTGGTCGAGCCACGGTTGCACGATCTGCGGTAAGAGCAGCGACGCGAGCGCCCCCATTCCGAGCCGCAGGATTCGTGGCGTGGCGGCAAAAAACTTTCCGTCGTACTCTGCATAGCCCTGCGCGTGCAGCGTCAGCAGACACCGCCGCGCGGTCGCCCGGTCCAGCCCTGTGCGCCGCGCCACATCCGTGATGGTCAAGCGCGGCGTCTCGGCGCCGAAACACTCGATGACCTGAAGGCCTTTCGCGAGAGAGGAGATGAAGTCCGTGGGTTTGTTCGCCATGCGCACGAATGAATTCACCATGTTAACAAAAGTCAATATGTGAACAAAATGACTAGCCCGCTCGCATGGCCTGCCCTACCTCGGGTGGCAGAGGAGGACTTGGACATGGACAAAACCATCCAGACCGCTGCCGAGGCGGTGGCCGCGATCCCTGACGGGGCGACGGTGATGATCGGCGGGTTCGGCGGCTCCGGCGCGCCCATCGAACTGATCCACGCGCTGATCGACGAGGGGGCGAAGCACCTCACCGTGGTGAACAACAACGCGGGCAACGGCCACGTCGGCCTCGCAGCCCTGATCGAACAGGGGCGAGTCGACAAGCTAATCTGTTCCTTCCCGCGTTCCGCCGACCCCAGCGTTTTTGTCGAGACCTACAAGGCCGGCAAGATCGAGCTCGAAATCGTGCCGCAGGGCACGCTGGCCGAACGCATCCGCGCGGGTGGCGCGGGCATCCCGGCGTTCTACACCCCGACCGCCTTCGGCACCGAAGTGGCCGAGGGCAAGCCCATCGAAGAGTTCGAGGGCCGCTCCTACGTGCAGGAACGCTGGCTCAAGGCGGATTACGCGCTCATCAAGGGCGAGCTGGGCGATCCGCACGGCAACCTGACCTATCGGATGGCCGCGCGGAACTTCAACCCGATCATGGCGACCGCCGCGAGCACCACCATCGCGCAGGTCTCGCGCCTCGTCCCCTTGGGGGGCATCGACCCCGAGCACGTCATCACGCCGGGTATTTTCGTGAGCGGCGTAGTCGAGATCGCGAACCCCGCGCAGGAAGAAGACCTCAACCGGGCGGAGGCCGTTTACCCATGATCGACATCACCGACATCAAACTGTCCAACGCCCAGATCGCATGGCGCACGGCGCAGGACATCGAAGACGGCGCTTACGTGAACCTCGGGATCGGTTTTCCCGAAATGGTTGCGCGGTTCCAGCCCGAGGGCAAACAGGCGATCTTTCAAACCGAGAACGGCGTGCTCGACTTCGGCAAGGCGCCGGAGCTGGGGGATGAGGACTGGGATCTCATCAATGCCGGGAAAAAGGCGATTACGCTGAAGCCGGGGACGAGCTTTTTCCACCATGCCGAAAGCTTCGCGATGGTGCGGGGCGGGCATCTGGACCTTGCCGTGCTAGGCGCCTACCAGATCGCGCGGAATGGTGACCTCGCTAACTGGTCGACCGGCAAGGGCGGCATCCCGGCCGTGGGCGGCGCGATGGACCTCGTACAATCCGCCAAGCGCATCGCGGTGGTGATGGATCATGTGACCAAGAAGGGTGATCCCAAACTGGTCGAGACCTGCACCATGCCGCTGACCGGCGTGGGCTGTGTCACGCGGATCTATTCCTCGCTCGCCGTCATCGACGTCGAAAATGGGCTCTTCGTGCTGCGCGAAAAAATCCCGGCGATCTCGCTGGACGACCTGCAATCCCTGACCGGCTCGACCCTCCACACAGATGGCCCGGTCGCCGACCTGATTTGCCCGGAGGAGCTGGCATGACCGACGTTTACATCTGCGACTACATTCGCACCCCCATTGGCCGTTTCGGCGGCAGCCTCGCCTCGGTGCGGGCTGACGACCTTGGCGCGATCCCGATCAAGGCACTGATGGCGCGCAACGACATCGACTGGGCCGCGATGGACGAGGTCTATTACGGCTGTGCCAACCAGGCGGGCGAGGACAACCGCAACGTCGCGCGCATGGCGGCGCTACTTGCAGGCCTGCCCGAAAGCGTGCCGGGTACGACGATGAACCGGCTTTGTGGGTCGGGCATGGACGCGATCATCACCGCGGCGCGTGCGATCCGAGCGGGCGAGATCGAAATGGCCATCGCGGGCGGCGTCGAAAGCATGAGCCGCGCGCCCTTCGTCATGCCGAAAGCGGAGGCAGCGTTTTCGCGCGCGAACACGGTCTATGACACGACTATCGGCTGGCGCTTCGTGAACCCGGTGATGAAGGCGCAGTACGGCGTCGACTCCATGCCGGAGACCGCCGAGAACGTGGCCGAGGATTTTGCCATCGCCCGAGCCGATCAGGACGCCTTCGCGCTCATGTCGCAGAACAAGGCCGCCGCCGCGCAGGAGAACGGGCGGCTGGCGCAGGAGATCACGCCGGTCACGATTCCGCAGCGCAAGGGCGATGCGTTCGTGGTCGACAAGGACGAGCATCCGCGCGCCACCACCATTGAGGTGCTCGAGAAGCTCAAGACCTTCGTCAAGGCCGACGGAACCGTGACGGCGGGCAATGCCTCGGGCGTCAACGATGGGGCTGCGGCGCTGATCGTGGCGTCGGATGCAGCGGTCAAGGCGCACGGTCTCACCCCTCTCGCCCGCTTTCTAGGTGGCGCGACCGCCGGTGTCGCCCCGCGCATCATGGGGTTCGGCCCCGCGCCCGCTTCCAAGAAACTGATGGCGCGGCTGGGTCTGACCACCGACGATTTCGCGAGTATTGAGCTCAACGAAGCCTTCGCCTCGCAAGGGCTCGCCACGTTGCGCGACCTGGGCATCGCGGATGACGACCCGCGCGTGAACCCCAACGGTGGGGCCATCGCTCTGGGCCATCCCCTCGGCATGTCCGGCGCGCGCATCTCGGGCACCGCGATCCACGACATGAAGGCGGGCGAGAAAAGCCTCGCGACCATGTGCATCGGGGTCGGTCAGGGCATCGCCATCGTGCTGGAGCGCGTCTGACACACGGCCGGGCCGGGGGGCTGACCCCCGGCTCGCGCGCTTACGGCATCTTCGCGAGGCCCTCGACGAAGAACGGGCGGAACGCCTCGGGGTGTTCGCTCATCGGGAAATGCCCGACCTCGTCCATCACCGACAGCGTGGCCCCCGCGACTTGATCCGCCGTGCGCTTGGCGTCCTCCGGCGTGTAGGTGAAATCGTAAGCCCCCACGATGAAATGCGCGGGCGTCTTTGCGGTGTCGATGCGGCCAAGCTGCCCCACGAGGCTGTCGTCCTGCGTGTAGAAACTCAGATCGCCCCGAAAGACGCCCGGCCCCGACTGCATGAACATCCACAGCGTATTGGCGCGTTCGGCGGCGGGGGCGTAGGGTTAATATTGGTCGACACCAGCGCCGCCCCCATCTCGCCGCCATGCGCGTCTGGCCGGTGGAACCAGTCGATATCGTACCACGCGGGCTGAAAATCGCTCGCCTCGATGGCGAGGAAGCTCGAGAAGGCGTCGGGGTGATGCACGGCGAGTTACAGCGCGATCTGCCCACCCATGACCTGCCCCCATAAAACTGGGCCATTCATTCGGAGAGTTTGTTCGCCGCGCAGCGGATCGAAGGGTTCGGGAGACCGTGCGAATGAGGGCGAAGCGCCGATCACCGTCTACTTCGATCTCGCCGAAGCCGTGCCGCCAGCGCTGCGCAACCTCTATGGTATCGCAGACGGGTGAGGGTGCTCTGCATGGTCATTGATTGAGGTTACCGGCAGCTTTGGGTCGGGCGGGTCTTATAGGCTGACCACGTTTCGCAGTTCAGCATCGCCGCTACCTGCGTTTAGCGGGCACCTCGATTTTTGAGGCTTCTGGGTCTGATTTGGCCGCAGTAGCGTGTTGACGGCGCTTGGATGGCGTGGACGTTTTGAGGTTTACAGCGCGGCGTCCCACTGCGGCGGTGGCTGGAGCGCCGGCTTCTCGGGCCGATGGCCTGATCGGCCCGTCTGCGCGCCGCTTCGTCACGCCGGGCAAACCAGCGCGCAGGTCAGGCCGCAAATCTGGAGAAACCGGGGATGAAAGGCACCGAGCCGTGATTGCCCCGGGGGGCATACCGCCAAACAGCTACTTCCCTCCCGCTTCACGCCAAACGCACCGCTGCGCGACCAAGAAAATAGTCAAAAATCGAGGTGCCCGTCCAGTTCCTGGCGCGCCTGGTGGAAATGGAGATGCCCGGCGGCGTGCGCCGCCAATTCCTGTATCGCGCGCCTTTGGCGCGACCGTGAACGGCGGATGGTCGAGCGCCGCAGTTCAAGCTGGTCCGCGCCAGCGGATCAAATGGTCCGGGGGACCATTTGAAGGCGCAGAACGCGGCGAAGTTCCCGGCCGCCAAGAGCCTCGACAGCTTCGACTTCAAGGCAATCCCGAAGCTCAACAAGATGCAGGTGCTGGAACTTGCCCGCTGCGAATGGATCGAGCGGCGCGAGAATGTCATCGCCCTCGGGCCAAGCGGCACCGGCAAGACGCATGTCGCTCTGGGCCTTGGCCTGGCCGCCTGTCAGAAGGGGCTGCCCGTCCGCTTCATCACCGCCGCCACGCTCGTCAGCGAGCTGATGGAAGCCCGCGATGAGCGCCGCCTGCTGCGGCTGCAAAAGCAACTGGCCAACGTCAAGCTGCTGATCATTGATGAACTGGGCTTCGTGCCGCTCTCCAAGACCGGGGCAGAACTGCTCTTCGAGCTGATCTCGCAGCGCTACGAGCGCGGCGCCACAATGATCACCAGCAACCTGCCATTCGACGAATGGACGGAAACCTTCGGCACCGAGCGTCTGACCGGTGCCCTACTCGACAGACTGACGCACCACGTCAACATCCTCGAGATGAACGGCGAGAGCTGTCGCCTCGCGCAGAGCCGCGCGCGAAAGTCCACCGACACCGCCTGAGACGACCCTCGCTGGCTTGGCCCTGACGGGCCAAGGCGGCCAGTCAACCGACAGCTATATGGGGAGCGCGGCTGACTGGCCGCCGCCACGTGGCGCGCGTCGTGCCCAAAATCAAAAGTGGCCGGATTTTGCGCCGCCCAATGGCCGGATTTTACTCCGCCGTTGACACAGCGAGCAGATTTCCCTGCGTATCCGTCACGATATGGCGTTTGCGACCCTTGATCCTCTTGCCGGCGTCGAAGCCTCGGGGACCGCCACTTTCGGTGGTTTTCACGGACTGGCTGTCGATGATGCCCGCCGTGGGCTCGGCCGCGCGGCCGTCCACCAACCGGGCCGCAGACGCCAGAGCGTCGTTCATCAGATCCAGCGTCCCGCTGTTGCGCAGCATGTAGAAGTAATACTGGACCGTCGTGAACGGCGGGAAGTCCTTCGGCAGCATGGCCCACTGGCATCCCGTCGCCGCCATGTACTGGATCGCGTCCCAGACGGCCCGGAGGTCGGTCGTGCGCGGACGTCCGACCTTGCTCCGCGCCGGCATGAAAGGCGCGACCACCGCCCACTCCTCGTCCGTGCTGTCGGTTGCGTCGCGGAGGCCCTCGCGGGCATAGTTTCTGCGGGTGATTTCGGTCCAGGGCATCGTGTTCTCCAAGGTGTCGCAACCCGAGAGAATCATAACCGGCTGAAATCACTCAACTTGGTTTTCGGTTGGGCTCTAACAGTGTGTCAATGGCGGTGGGGCGATGGCTCGGCCAGGTGCGGCGGGCCTACCGGCCCAGCATGGCCAGGCGGATCAGGGCGCGTTCCATCAGGGCCTGCGCGGGGGCATGGCTGCTGGACCGCAGGCGCAGGTCGGTGTCGGTCAGGTAGGTCAGGGCCTGTTCCAGCCGCGTGCGGCCCCATTTGCCCGCCTGGCGCGCCATGCGGTCTCGCCGGGGGCCATGGATCGGGGGGCGCAGCCGCGCGATGCCCGCCGCAGGGCCGCCGGGGTCCGATGCGGCGGCGTGGAGGCTGCGGAAATGCCGTGTCGTGCCGATGCACAGGCCCACCGGGTTGCTGCCCTGGGCATACAGACGGCTCAGCACCGGGCCGATCTCGCCCACGCGCGACTCGGCCACGATATGCAGCAGGTCGTCGAGTTCGGCCTCGCTCGAGCGCGGCGCACAGAGGTCCAGGTCCTCGACCGTGACGGGCGTGGCATCCCCGAGCTTGTAGAGCCCCAGTTTCTGCAGGGTCTGGCGGAAATCGCCCGGGTCCAGTGCGCGCGACAGGTCGGTGATCGCGGCCATGACATCGCCGGGGACCCGGGCCAGCCCGGCTTCGGCCAGGATGCCCTCGATCTCGGCCCGGTCGGGCGGGTCGTCATAGATCCCGACCGCGTAGGCCTGCTTGTGTCCCTCGAAAAGCTTGCGCAGGGTCGAGCGCGCAGTGAGCGCCCCGGCCGTGACGATGACCTGCGCATCCCCGGGCGCCCAGTCAGCCAGGGCCGGCTCGATGGCCTTGGCGGTGCCGTCGGTGGCCTCTTCGACAAAGGCGACGCGCGGGCCCGGAAAGAAGCCCTGCGCCTTGATGGCGTCGTGCAGCAGGGCGGCATCCTTGCGCAACTCGGCACCGCTGATCCGGGTCAGGCGCATTTCGGCCTCGGCCTCGGGGCCGACGAGGGCCGCGATGACCTCTTGCCGCCGGGTCGCCACGCGCATCGCGTCCGCGCCGTAGATCAGAAGCCCCGCGGCCTCGGGGTCGGGCTTGCGGCAGTAGCGGGCGGCGTCGCGCGGGATCAGCTTCATGGCAGGTCTTGCGCGGCGAAGATCAGGTCCGTGACGATCTGGTCGGCCAGGGCCACCGCCAGCCGGTCGCGGGCGTCGTTCTGGGCCTCTTGCGTTGCCACGGTGTTGCCGAAGGCGGAATAGGCGGTGAAGGTCCGCACCTCGCCGCTGGCAAGCGGTGTCTCGGTCTCCAGGTCGTAGGCGGCGTAAAGCGCCCAGGTCGCGTGGCCCTGTAGGTTGTAGCGGTTGATGTTTTGGTCCGAGGAAATGACCAGCGCGACTTCCCCGGTCTCGATATCGACGCGCAGCAGGTAATCGCCGCGCTCGACGCGGCCCAGGCGGTCTTCCAGCCGGGCGCGCAGGCGGAAGCCTTCGGGCGTGTCCGGTGCGCGATAGGCAACCCGGCCGCGCAGGGCGGTGGCTGCCCCCGCCGGACCATGGACCGGCGTGAAGCCGCAGGCTGCCAGTGGCAGCCCGGCAAGGACAGTCAGCGCATGGCGTCTAGATAACCACATTCACGATCCGGCCCGGCACGACGATCAGTTTCCTGGGCTGCCCGCCATCGAGCGCCCGTTGCACAGCGTCCTCTGCCAGGGCGCGCTTTTCAACCTCTTCCTTGGGCAGGTCCTTTGGCACCTCGATCTCGGCGCGGCGCTTGCCGTTGATCTGGATCGGCATGGTGACTGTGTCCTCGACCAGAAGCGATTCGTCGGCGACGGGCCAGGGCCGATCGGCGATCAGGCCGGCGCCGCCCAGCATCGCCCAGATTTCCTCGGACAGGTGCGGGGTCATGGGTGACATGAGCTGCGCCAGAACCTCGGCCGCCTGCCGCCGGGCCTCGGCCCCGGCTTTGGATTTCTGCAGCACGTTGGTGAAGGCGTAAAGCTTGGCGATGGAGGCGTTGAACCCGAAGGAGTCGATGCCCTGGGTCACGTCGAAGATGGTCTTGTGCATTTCCTTGAGCAGGGCGTCGTCGTCGGCGTTGGCCGGGGTATCGGCCTGCGCGATGTCGCTGGCGATGCGGTGGACGCGGGCCAGGTGCCGGTTGGCGGCCTCGGCCCCGCTGGCCGTCCATTCCACGTCACGCTCGGGCGGGCTGTCGGACAGCACGAACCAACGCGCGGTATCGGCGCCGTAGGTGGCGATGATGGTCATCGGGTCCACGACGTTGTTCTTGGATTTCGACATTTTGGCCGAGGGAATGATCTGAACCTCGGTGCCGTCCTTCAGAAATCCCTTGCCGTCGCGCAGATCCACGTCCGCCGGGTAGTGATAGACGGGCCGGCCGTCCGCATCGCGGGTCTGGAAGATCGCATGCGTCACCATCCCTTGGGTGAACAGGGCGTTGAAGGGTTCGCGGCTCTTCTCCGGCAGGTGGCCGGTGATGTGCATCGCCCGCGCGAAGAACCGCGAATAGAGCAGGTGCAGGATCGCGTGTTCGATGCCGCCGATATACTGGTCGACGTTCATCCAGTAGTCGGCCTCGTCCATGTCGGTGGGCGTGTCCGCCTGCGGCGCGGTGAAGCGGGCGAAATACCAGCTGCTGTCGACGAAGGTGTCCATCGTGTCGGTCTCGCGCCGGGCCGGCGCGCCGCAGGCGGGGCAGGGGCAGTCGCGCCATGACGGGTGACGGTCCAGCGGGTTGCCGGGCACGGAAAAGTCGATGGGCGTGCCGTCCTCGTCGTAGGGCAGTTCGATGGGCAGGTTCTCTTTCTTCTCGGGCACCACGCCGCAGGCGTCGCAATGGACCACCGGGATCGGGCAGCCCCAGTAGCGTTGCCGCGACAGGCCCCAGTCGCGCAGGCGGAACTGCGTCACGCCTTGGCCGACGCCCTTGCTTTCGCAGACCGCGATGGCGGCCTCGACGGCCTCTTCGCCGGTGGCGTCCTGCGCCCAGCCGAAGCTGCGCACCCAGTGCACCTTGTCGGTCTTGGCGGGCACGAAGGCCTCGGCCAGCTCCTCGGAACTGTCGGCGTCGGGCAGGAAGGTCGGGATAATCGGCAGGCCGTACTTGGTGGCGAAGTCGAAGTCGCGCTGGTCATGGGCGGGGCAGCCGAAGATGGCGCCGGTGCCATAGTCCATCAGGATGAAATTGGCGATGTAGACCGGCAATTCCCAAGCGGTGTCGAAGGGATGCCGCACCGTCAGGCCGGTGTCGAAGCCCAGCTTCTCGGCCTTTTCCAGCGCTTCCTCGGTGGTGCCGCCCTGGCGGGCCTGCTTGCAGAAGGCGGCGACCTCCGCGTTGTCGCGCTCAAGCTCTTTGGCCAGCGGGTGATCGGGCGAGATGCCGATGAAGGAGGCCCCCATCAGGGTATCAGGCCGCGTGGTATAGACCTCGACCCGGTCATGCGCGCCCCGCGGCTCGACCATGGAAAACCCGAATTGCAGGCCCCGCGACTTGCCGATCCAGTTCGATTGCATCAGCCGCACCTTGGCGGGCCAGTCATCGAGCGTGTCCAGCGCCTCCAGCAATTCCTCGGAAAAGTCGGAGATCTTGAAGAACCACTGCGTCAGCTCGCGCCGTTCCACCTCGGCGCCCGAGCGCCAGCCCTTGCCGTCGATCACCTGCTCATTGGCCAGAACGGTCTGGTCGACCGGGTCCCAGTTGACGGTGGCGTTCTTGCGCTCGATCAGCCCGGCCTGAAGGAAGTCCAGAAACAGTGCCTGCTGCTGGCCGTAATACGCTGGGTCGCAGGTGGCGAACATGCGCGACCAGTCCAGGCCAAAGCCCAGCGGCTTCATCTGGGCGACCATGTCGTCGATGTTGCCATAGGTCCAGTCGCGCGGATGCCCGCCGCTGGCCATGGCCGCGTTCTCGGCCGGCATCCCGAAGGCATCAAAGCCCATGGGATGAAGCACGTTGTGCCCGGTGGCCAGCTTGTAGCGCGCGATCACGTCGCCCATGGTGTAGTTGCGCACATGCCCGATGTGGATGCGCCCCGAGGGGTACGGGAACATTTCCAGCACGTAGTACTTGGGCTTGCCGTCCTCACGGCGGGCGGTGAAGGTGCCGGCGGCGTCCCATGCGGCCTGCCACTTGGCTTCGATCTCGGTGGGGCTGTAACGTGACATCTCGGGTCCTTGAAACGAAAGCGCCGGGCGAATTTACCCGGCGCGGTGTTAGCTTGTCTGCGGGCGCGGGTCTACAGGCCGCCGTCGCGGATGCGCAGCTGGCGCGCGCGCGACAGGATCGCATCCTCGACCGCGCGCACGGTGTCCTGCGCCGCCGGTCCCGCGCGGGTCTGGATCGCCAGGTTCAGCGCGCGGGCGTCCAGTGCCGGATCGCTGATGAAGACGGTGGCGCGATAGGCCCGGCCGCCGCCCGGCGGGGTGCCATAGCCGAAGTCGATCACGCCGGTGAAGGGGTCCACGCTTTCGACCGGCAGGAAGTCCAGCACCTCGAGCGAGGCCGCCCAGAGATAGCGGTTCACGGCCACATTTTCCGAGGCGCTGGCGCGCGCGGCCGGCCGGGTGGAAGGCGCGCCCCCGCCGGTGCCGATCCCCGACCCGATGCTGCCGAAGGGGCTGGACCCGATGGAGCCGATGCTGCCCGAGCCGCCGCACCCTGCAAGCAGGGCTAGGATGGCAAGGCTTGCCACGGCGGTCTTGATGCTGGATGTGCCGGTCACGTCGTCTGCCCCCCCCGAAAATCAGTGCTCCGACAATCTGTAGCCGAGGGGCACCACCCTCACAAGGCTCGGGTCGTGCGGGGCGGGCCATGGCGGATCAGCGGCCGACCATGTTGCCGGCGCTGCGCAGGTCTTCCGCCACGCCCTCGATCACGCGGCCGGTGCCGTCGAACAGGCCCTGTATCGTTCCGCAGCCGCTCAGGGTGACCGCGGCAAGTATCAGAAGGACAGTGGGTTTCATTGCTCAGCCTCAAAGCGGGTTTGTTTGGCGCGAGGGTACAAAAGCCCCGCACAAAAAGAAAGAGCAGCGCCGAAGCGCTGCTCTGACTTGGTGTTAAGTTCCAGTTCGATCAGAACTCGAAGGAAACTTCCACAGTGGTGCCGTGCTTGTATTCCTGCGGACCGATCTCGTCGTTGAGGTTGGGCGCCGTCGTGTCTTCGTCTTCGGCATAGGCCACCAGCAGCGCAGCGCCGCCACCCAGGTTGTATTCACCTGCAGCGTAGGCGCCGTCGGCATCAGAACCACCGGCGTAGACCACCAGGCCGTTGCCAACATCGTAGGAGGCATGCAGGCCGAAGTCTTCGTCGTTGCCGTCATGATAGAAGGCATCAACTGCCACCGGACCTTCGGAGTAGGCGATGGCGAAGCCGTAGTTGTCGTCAACTTCGGTCCCAGCAGCGTCGTCCTGCTGCGACACATAGAACAGGGTCGCAGTGACAGGGCCGAAGGGCATGGAGCCTTCAACGCCGAACGCGGTTTCGGGAATACCGCCTGTCCCCGAGTCGTTGTTGACGAAGGACGCAGTGATGTCAGCGCCGCTCAGCGTGGTGGAGCCGGACAGACCGAAGATCTCGCCGCCCACATTGTCGTCGTCTTGGTAGGCAACGGTGACACCGAATTGGCCCAGATCCGCAACAGCAGCGAACTGCATGTTGGTCAGATCGTCATCGTCAGTACCGCCGTTGGTGTCCACTACCGCATACGACAGCGAGCCGGTGACGTTGCCAAAGGTGTACTCGCCAACAAGCTGGCCCTCTTCAGTGGCATCGCCAAATTCGGCAAAGCCATCGTTGTCCATGTTGGTGACGCCGCTCCAATGACGATCAGCCGAAGGATCGGTGTCGCCAAAATCGAGGCTGGCAGTATCACTGCTCAGCGACACGACAAAGTCAGACGAGTCAACGGAGCCAAGGCTGCCGGTATCGTTGTTCGTGACCAGATCGACGTCCAGCGAGAAGCCAGCTGTGACACCGTTGTCCAGCGCGGTCGAAGCCGAAACGCCAAGGCCAGCGCCCCAGTACATGCCGTTGTCGATGTCGTCGTTGTAGCCCAGCTCAGCGTCACCAGTGACATTGAGGTCAGTATGTCCGTCAGCAGCGGCAGCGCCTGCGAAGGCGAAGACCGAAGCCGAAGCGAGAAGGATGCTAGGATGGTAGCAGGTGCGTATTTCATTGCTTTTGTCGATGTCGCACTCGTCCGCGCAGTCGTTTGACAGTATCGTTGTACTGCAAAGGAGACTGCAGTGCGATCACTTTCAAATCTGTTCGGCAAAGCCAGCGCAAGCACGGACACGCAGCTGAGCCTGCGCTTGAGTGAGTTCTTCGACGACAAGTATATGTCGTTTGCGAAGGCTACAAAGCGTAGGAGCGAGCTGGATCGCTATGTTTTTGACAAGCACATGCGCGCACAGCTGGGTCACAAAAAGCTGGGTGACATACGCAGTGAAGACATAGACCATTGGATTATGCAGCAGGTGGACGATGGATACAAACCTGCGACCGTCAACAAGCACAGCGCCATGTTAAACCGGATGCTTAACATAGCCATGCACTGGGGATACTTGGATCACAATGTGTTTAAGAACACAGCCATACGCAAACTGGCAGTTGGCGACCATGTGCAGCGCTTCCTTAATGATGCAGAGATCAAGCGCCTGCTGCATGCGTGCAAGCACAGCTCACACCCTTTCCTGTATCTTTTCGTCAAGCTGTTGCTGCTGACGGGAGCACGCAAAAGTGAGCTGAGATTGGCACGCTGGCAGGACATCGACACAGACACACAGGAACTGTTTGTAGCGGTCAGCAAAAGCGGGCGCAGCAGGACTGTGATGCTCAGCGAAGCGGCGCTCACAGTGCTGGTGCAAGTGCGGGCGAAGTCGGACGCGCTTGGCTTGCCCATAAGCAACGACGCATTCGTGTTCACCAACCCACGCACCTGCAAGCCCTATACCAGCTTCCATCTTGCCTTTTTTGAGGCGCGCAAGCAGGCAGGACTGGACAGCGTGCGCATACACGACCTGCGCCATACATACGC
This sequence comes from Roseovarius halophilus (ex Wu et al. 2025), assembly GCF_047086965.1. Lineage (NCBI taxonomy): Bacteria > Pseudomonadati > Pseudomonadota > Alphaproteobacteria > Rhodobacterales > Roseobacteraceae > Roseovarius > Roseovarius halophilus (ex Wu et al. 2025). The sequence continues at coordinate 29,628 of NZ_JBKOTX010000025.1, forward strand.
CAGCTTGCTGATCAACAACGGCGCGAGCATCTACGAAGTGCAGCAGCTGTTGGGGCACTATCACATTTCAATGACTGAGCGATATGCGCACCTGTTTCCCAGCACGCTGCAAGATCGTGTTGACATCATCGCAGGCAAGATCGACTTGGATCGTATTTGAGACCAGCGTCACTATGCCAGTGGGCGAGATCGATCGGTGACACGGGGGTGCTGCAGTTTGCGCCATGTATACGCCCAAAAACGCACACACAGCGGCGTTGGGGCGTTTGTGTGTGCTTGGGGTGCAGGCGACAGTTAGACGGCGTGTGTGCTGCGCTGTTGCGCGCGCTGTGCAAGGTGGATTAAAACTACCAGTGATGCGCAGATAACGCCAGTTGCCCGTATGTCCAAAGATGAACATCCATTGATCAAACAGATCCGAGCGCGCGCGCAGCAGCAATCACAGGCGGAGGATGCACGGGCTGACACTGTGGGCGAAAGCGGCGGCAAGCACAAGCTGCACTTTCCGCGCATAGAGGGCGAGAGCGCAGTTGAACGCTACAAGCGCGTCAGGCGTTGGACTGGTATACTGGACAAGATGAACAGGCGCTTTGTGGCGCTGGCACTGTTGCGAGAGCGCATAGAAGAGGGCAAGCATGTGCAAAATCGTGCCCTGCAAAACAATCTCACCAAAGCGGAATATCAGGCGCTGCAGGCAGAACAGGAGAGACAGAGGCGCATGCGCGCTGGCAAGAACAAGCCTGACGCAATCAAGCACTACGAGGCAGCACTGAACCGGATAACGCTGCAGGCAGTCAAAGCCAAAGACCTTGCGCACAGTGGACACGATGCGGGCGCGTCAGAAGTTGCCCGGCTGTGCAGCAGCCAAATTTGGGATCTACTCACACAGCTGCGCAGCGCAGTTGCCAAAGACCCAGCACTGCAGCATTGGCTGGATAGACCAGTGCCACAACAGCACACAGTGACTGTGGAGCAATTGCCACGCGCCATAACCAGCGGCAGCCAACACTGCGTAGCGCAGCGCAAGAGCAGCAAAGAGGTCAAACTGGACGCGATCAAACAGGCGATGCACAGCTTGGATGAACAGAAGACACAATATCTACGCAGTTAACAGTGTCTGCAGTGCGGCGTCAGGCGTTGCGCCTTGCTTCTTCAGCTGCCCAAGTGTCATCCGTGCTTTCTTCGATGATGGCTTTGTAGGCCTGCAGCACAGATTTCACAGCCTCCAAGTTGTTGTCCACATATGTGCCCATGCCCTCAACAGCACGGTTGCCATACTTGGGCGTGATCTTGCGTTTGCCATCCACACTTTGCGGTGCCCACCAAAAGCGCGCATTGTCTCCATCCAAGTCTGCAGCGCTGTCGTAGTTCTCCATCTCTTTGAGCATGCGATTGACCTGGTTAAGCAGCTTGCTGCGCGGGCCAGAGCTGGGATTTTCCATCGGCGTAACGCCGTGCTTTTTGAGCAGATCGTTTAAGTCAGGCATCGCCTGTTCTCCAGTTAGTGCTTATCAGCTTCAATGTTAGACAATGCGCGCAGGGTTTCAACAGTTTCTTGTGGTAGATCAGGCTCAGTGAACGGTCGAGCAGTGGTCTTAGCTGGTTCGGGCGCTGGTGGAGCTGTGGGCTTTGGGGGCGCAGCAGGCTTGGGCACGGCTTTTGCAGCTGCACGCTTTTTGGGTTGCTGAGTGCTGCCGCGCAACTCGCGTGCCATGTCTGCAGCAGTGCTGGTCATCAGCGCCAAAGCCGCTGTGCGCGTGTCCGCTGTGCCCGCACGTTCCAACCGTCGTATCTGGTTCAGTGCGCGCTGTATGTCGGTGATAGCTGACATTACATGGACTCCGCAGCTGAGCTTGGGGTTGCTAAATCACCACCCACAAACTGTAAGTACTCCACCTCTGGATTTTGCAGCACAGGTGTAATCATACGCAGATGCCTTTTTGCTGCAACACCTCAAGCGCGCGCTGATCCAGTGCCTGATAAGTGCGCACGCGCAGCTGATCCAAATCCCCAGCGCTGCTGTGTTTGCCCTGTGCGCGCAGCTCACTGGCTGTGTGCGCCAATCGTGATGCACATGTTGCCAGTGCATCCGCGCTGGGTTGGACGCCAGAGAAGCGCAAGCTGCGCATGTAACACTCGCTCTTGCCCAGCCACAGCTGACAGAACTGTGCGTTGCTGCTGATCAGTCCTGCCGCATGCACACCGTCTCGCACCTCTGCCAATATCCCGTTGTCCACTCGCAATACCTCCTTGTGTCGTGTATTTATCAATGCCCAGCAACACTGGTATCGTGCACGCCAAAATCGCCTGTGTTTCCTGTGCGATCTTCGATCACACATACAGCTGCAGCACCGTGTATTCGCTCGCGCTCACACCCCGTGCTTTGCTGTTGTTCATCCGATCAGTTAAGCCGGTATCAGTGTTGGTTGATTCATTGATTGATAGGCATTGCAAGGAGCAGTTAGATCAACGCCTATTAAGGCGTCGATCCAACAAGCGTGCATTGCACGTCGCTTGCAGGCTGTATCACCGAACCATTGCAGGAAGAGCAGGTTTTGCTATCATCTCTATTACCGGCGTATCACACGCACACACAGGACCCATACAGCCAGGCCGACCCATGCGTTGATGGGTGCCGCATCACACGGCGTTGTCATCCATCTCACTTGCGCCGCTGCAGTTCTACCCACAGCGCCTATCACCACACACTGTTACGACAAGTGAAGCTGCGGGCCGGCTAAACATTTATGCCTTTGCAGCTTTGAGCATCTCACCGACAAGGATGAGTTAGTCACTTGAAGCGTATAACGAGCAATACATTGCTTACCGTCTCACCGCAGAACGGGTTCGCAGCACTATCACAGTCGGCGTGCTAGCCTTGATCTCGTTTGTAGAGCCTTGCTTGAGCCTTGCTTGAGCCTTGCACAGTTATTTAGCCAACGCGCTGTGAAAGTGGATTATTTTTGAGCGTGACCCCAGTTTTCCAAGCTGCACAGTTCACCAGCCACTGCAATTTCGTGCAAGCCAAAACTCGGGTCTTGCCCCCGCTGCCCAGCCCTGTGCTGATCCTCATAAAATAAGTATTCAGTGATAAATCCTGCTAACCCATTGTGATCATACAAGATCACTGCGCGTGTTTTTTGGTCGCACAGCACAGCTCTCAGACCATAGCATAGTGCTGCAACACAGTATGAGGACAACATGGCAGGCGCACGCGCATTGACTGACAAGGAGATCAAGTTGGCACTGGCACAGTGCAACACACGCAGGCACAGCGCGCGTGATAGAACGCTGGTGCAGTTCAGCGTGCTTGCTGGGTTGCGTGCATGTGAACTGGCAGCGCTGGCTGTGGGAGATGTTTATGATCAGCAGGGCACAGCACGCAACAGCGTGATCTTGCAAGTGGGCCAAACCAAAGGCCACAGTGCGCGCAGGGTCTACATCAACACAGAGCTGCAGCGCGTGCTCAAAGCGTATTGGCCTCATTTGCGTGACACAGCACAGGCAGCGCCACTGTTTGCCACGCGCTTTGGCACAGCATTCTCAGCCAACACCATGAGCCAGCTGTTTTTGGAGATATATCACAGCTGTGGCCTGCATGGATGCAGTTCACACAGTGGGCGCAAGACCTTCATCACACGCTTGGCAGACAAGGGTGTTGCTGTGCACTTGCTGGCAGCGCTGGCTGGGCACAAGCACATCAGCACCACGCAACGCTACATCACCGTCAACGAAGCACTGCTCACACGCGCCGTAGAACTGGTATAGCAGTTTTCTGTGCGCGCAGCTGCGTCAGCGCCGGAACATGCCGCCAGCACTGCGCAAGTCCTGTGCCACACCTTCCACAGCGCGCCCTGTGCCCTCAAGCAATCCTTGCAGTGTTCCGCATCCGCCAAGTGTCAGCGCAGCCAGCATCAAAAGCACAGTCAGTTTCATCGCTCAGCCTCAAAGCGGTTTGTTTGGCGCGAGGGTACAAAAGCCCCGCACAAAAAGAAAGAGCGACGCCGAAGCGCCGCTCTGACTTGGTGTTAAGTTCCAGTTCAATCAGAACTCGAAGGAAACTTCCACAGTGGTGCCGTGCTTGTATTCCTGCGGACCGATTTCGTCGTTGGTCGCGTCATCTTCGTCGTCGGCGTAGGCAACGAGCAAGGCAGCGCCGCCGCCCAGATCGTACTCGCCAGCACCGTAAACGCCGTCGGCGTCGGAACCACCGGCGTAGACCACCAGACCGTTACCCACATCGTAGGAGGCATGCAGGCCGAAGTCTTCGTCGTTGCCGTCATGATAGAAGGCATCAACTGCCACCGGACCTTCGGAGTAGGCGATGGCGAAGCCGTAGTTGTCGTCAACTTCGGTCCCAGCAGCGTCGTCCTGCTGCGACACATAGAACAGGGTCGCAGTGACAGGGCCGAAGGGCATGGAGCCTTCAACGCCGAACGCGGTTTCGGGAGTGTCAGCAGCGTCAGAGTCGTTGTTGACAAAGGACGCAGTGATGTCAGCGCCGCTCAGCGTGGTCGAGCCGGACAGACCGAAGATCTCGCCGCCCGGATTGTCTTCGTCCTGGTAGGCAACGGTGACACCGAACTGGCCCAGATCAGCAACAGCAGCGAACTGCATGTTGGTCAGATCGTCATCGTTGGGAGCGCCATTGGTGTCCACCACCGCATACGACAGCGAGCCGGTGACGTCGCCAAAGGTGTACTCGCCAACAAGCTGGCCCTCTTCAGAGGCGTCGCCAACTTCAGCAAAGCCATCGTTGTCCATGTTGGTGACGCCGCTCCAATGACGATCAGCCGAAGGATCGGTGTCGCCAAAATCTAGGCTGGCGCTATCAGTGCTCAGCGACAGAACGAAGTCGGAAGTAGAGACAAGGTTTTGGCTCAACGTCGATTCAGAGCTAAGAATACCGTCGGTTTCGAAGTCTTCATCAATGTCAATGTCCAGCGAGAAGCCAGCTGTGACACCGTTGTCCAGCGCGGTCGAAGCCGAAACGCCAAGGCCAGCGCCCCAGTACATGCCGTTGTCGATGTCATCGTTGTAGCCCAGCTCAGCGTCACCAGTGACATTGAGGTCAGTATGTCCATCAGCAGCGGCAGCGCCTGCGAAGGCGAAGACCGAAGCCGAAGCGAGAAGGATGCTTTTCATGGTTTTGTTCCTCGTGTTTGCATTCCCGAGAATGCCAGTTGCACCAGCATTGCGAGTGTCTTTGCGCTTTAAGCGCCGCACACTCAAGGGAATTGCCGGGCCCGCGGTGCGCGGTGGTCGAAACTGATGCAGGCGTGCCACACACGAGCAGCGGGGCCCTGGCGCGGCAGCGCTTGCCAAACCAGCCCCGGAATGGTCCAACAGGGCGATTTTGACGCCGGAACAGGAGCTTGAACATGCCATTGGCTGAGATCACCGAACGGGTGCAGCGCGCCGAGGATGCCGCCGGACGGGCGCGCGGGTCGGTCCGGCTGATCGCCGTGTCCAAGATGCAGCCCGACGCGCGGGTCGCGGCGGTTCTGGAGCAGGGCCACCGGACATTCGGCGAGAATCGCGTGCAGGAGGCGGCGGGCAAGTGGCCCGGCTTTCGTGACCGGTTCGAGGGGGTGGAGCTGCACCTGATCGGCCCCTTGCAGACCAACAAGGCCCGCCAGGCGATGGAGCTTGCCCAGGCGATCCACACGCTGGACCGGCCCAAGCTGGCCCGGACCTTCGCCCGGCTGGCGCAGGAGATGGGCCGGTGCCCCGCGCTGTTCGTGCAGGTCAACACCGGCGAAGAGCCGCAGAAGGCCGGCGTGCTGCCCGCGCAGGCCGATGCCTTCGTGGCCGAGTGCCGGGGGCTGGACCTGCCCGTGGCGGGGCTGATGTGCATTCCGCCCGTGGACGAGGCGCCCAGCCTGCATTTCGCGCTGTTGGGAAAGATCGCCGCGCGCAACGGGCTAAGTAGCCTGTCCATGGGCATGTCCGGCGATTTCGAGCAGGCCGTGGCGCAGGGCGCGACCCATTTGCGCGTCGGCTCGGCCATCTTCGGGGCGCGGGATTACGGGTGACTGCGGTGCCGGGGTTGCGCTGGCCACCGACGCCGACCGGCCCTGCCGTCAGGGCACGATGAGGCGGGTCCGGTACCGGATGCGCTGCGCGAGCCAGGTCAGGTGATCGGGGCGCAGCGCGACGCAGCCCGCAGTGGGAAAACCGGGGCGCCGCCAGCGGTGAATGAAGATGGCCGAGCCGCGCCCCTTGACCGGGTAGGGCCAGTTCCAGTCGGTCAGGATGACCAGATCATAGAGCGGATCGGCCCGCCGCAGCGCCTCGTGGCTGTGCGGATAGGGGGCGCGAACCATCAGGTTGTAATCCGCCTGCGCGGGGTCGTCCGACCACAGGTCGCCGGGGCGGATCGGCAGCGCCCAGTCCGTGGGCCGCGCCATGCGGTCGGGGCGGTAGAGCATCCCGACGATGCCGTGGCGGCCGCGCGGGGTCGCGCCGTCGCCCTCGCGCTTGCGGCGGCTGACCCCGCCCTTGCCGATCACGCAGGGCAGACGCCGCCCGAAAAAGCGCAGTCCCGTCGGGGTCAGGACGATGTCTTGCGGGCCGGGCGCGGCAACCGCCGTCACAGCAGATGCCCGGACTTGCTGGCCTTGGTCGCCAGGTAGTGATGGTTGAACCGGTTTTCGCCAACCTTCAGCGGGACGCGGTCCATCACCTCGATCCCGCAGTGTTCCAGCCGCTCGACCTTGGCGGGGTTGTTGGTCAGCAGGCGGACCTGTGAAAAGCCCATGCGGCGCAGGATCTCGGCGCCGATGCGGAAATCGCGCTCGTCGTCCTCGAAGCCGAGGCGGTGATTGGCCTCGACCGTGTCGAAGCCCTGGTCCTGCAGCGAATAGGCGCGCATCTTGTTGGCCAGCCCGATGCCGCGTCCTTCCTGGTTGAGGTAAAGCAGCACACCCTCGCCCGCCGCGCCCATCTGGGCCAGCGCGCCATGCAGCTGCGGGCCGCAATCGCATTTCAGCGATCCCAGCAGATCGCCGGTGAAACAGGCCGAATGCAGCCGCGCCAGCACCGGCCTTGAGCGGTCGGGGCTGCCGATCTCGACGGCGTAGTGTTCCTCGGCCCCGTCCTCGGGGCGGAAGATGTGCAGGCGGCCCGCTTCGGACACTTCCAGCGGGACTTTCGCATGGATCACGGATGCCAGCGGGGACAGGTCCGTGGTCATCGCCGTGGCTGCGCCGATCAGGGTAAGGCCGTGCGCGCGCGCCAGCGCCGCGCCATCGGGGATCGGCACGACCAGAACCGCCGGGATCAGCCGCGCGGCCTTGGCCAGGCGAATCCCCGCGCGGTGCAGCATCGCGTCGCCCGCGCGCCGCGCCCGGAACGGCCCCTTGATCGGCAGGCGCAGGTCGTCGGCGGGGTCGGCCACCGCCTGGACCCAGTCGAGACCGGCCCCGCCGGGCACAGCAAGCCGCACAAGGTCGCCGTCATAGGCGGCGGTCTTGAGCGTCGTCGCCCGGTGTTCGGTGATGGCAAGGTCGGCCTGCCCCAGGGCAAGCGCATCGGCGAGCCGCTGCGGCCCCAGCGTTTCCACCGCCATGACCACGGCCGCCCGGTCGCCGTCCGACAGCACCACGGGCACGCCCAGGCGCATGTCGGCGCGGGCGCGGGCCAGCATCTCGGTCAGGTCGGGGGCGAAGCTCATGCGCGATCCTGTGGTCAGGGGGGCGGGATAGCTGCATCTGACAGGAAATGAAACATATCCGCCAGTGGCCACACGTCGGCGTGAGCGTTTTGCAGCATGCCTTGCCCTTCGCCGCGTCCGGACGCATCTGGATGTCATAACAGGCGGGGAGGGCCAATCCATGGCACAGCTCAAGAAAATTCTTTTGGTCGATGACGACGAGGACCTGCGCGAGGCGCTGGGCGAGCAACTGGTCATGACCGAGGATTTCGACGTCTTCGAGGCCGGCACCGGGTCCGAGGCCATGCAGAAGGCCAAGGAAGGGCTATACGATCTCGTCATCCTCGATGTCGGCTTGCCCGACACCGACGGGCGCGAGCTGTGCCGCCTGATGCGCAAGCAGGGGGTCAAGTGCCCCGTGCTGATGCTGACCGGGCACGACAGCGACAGCGACACCATCCTCGGGCTGGACGCGGGGGCGAACGACTACGTCAGCAAGCCCTTCAAGTTCCCGGTGCTTCTGGCCCGCATCCGCGCGCAACTGCGCCAGCACGAACAATCCGAGGACGCGGTGTTCACGCTGGGGCCTTACACCTTCAAGCCCGCGCAGAAGATGCTGGTCACCGAGGAGGACCGCAAGATTCGCCTCACCGAAAAGGAAACCAACATCCTCAAGTTCCTCTACCGCGCGACCGAGGGCGTGGTTGCCCGCGACGTGCTGCTGCACGAGGTCTGGGGCTACAACGCGGGCGTGACGACGCACACGCTGGAAACCCATATCTACCGCCTGCGCCAGAAGATCGAGCCCGACCCCGCCAACGCGCGGCTGCTGGTGACCGAAAGCGGCGGCTACCGGCTGATGGCCTGAGAGATCCCGCCGGCGGCCGGGTCATGCCGCCATCCTCCCTGTTGGACTGGCCCCGGAGATTCTCCGGGGCCTTTTTTGTGCGGGGTCGGATTGTGGAGGGTCGGGGTCGCTGCCGGCTGTCCGGCACACGCGGTGCGATCGGCTGCACAGCATCGATTGCGCGATCTGCAAGTTTCTGCGGCGTGGGTGCGGAAAGCGGGCACGCAGACCCGTCCCGACGCGCGCCAAGGACGAGGCTCGGGCATGTCGCGCCCTGGCGCGGGGTAAAGGCGAAGCCGCTGCGCCATCGCCGGGCCGCCCCCACGGCCCGGCGATATGTCAAAGCCAGCGCCACGTGTCGCGGGTCGTCCGAACCAGCTTGGATAAAGTAATAGGCTCAACTCGGGGGATCGCCGAGCCGCGGCCCGTCGCTGGCTCGGCTTCTCACCCGGATGGCATAGGTCCGTTTCGAAATAGCGCGCTTCACGCCAAAAGCGTGAGGCCCGCTGTATGGCGAGAGGAAACTGTCAAAGCCCCGCGAACGCGATTTTTGCGCCTGGGCTGGGTCGCCAATACCTGCATGTCGCCCCAGCCCCCGCTTTTCCCGTCGCCTCGCCCCGCGTTCCCCGCTATGACGCCGGCATGGCCGACCCGTTCGAGATCTTTCTGCAAGCGCCGCCGGGGCTGGAGGCGACCCTCGCCGAGGCGGCGCGCGCGGCGGGGTTTCCCCTGCCCGAGGCCCGGCCCGGCGGCGTGGCTTTCATGGGCGGCTGGCCGGATGTCTGGCGCGCCAATCTGGAGCTGCGCGGAGCCGGGCGCGTTCTGGCGCGGATCGGCAGCTTTCGCGCCTTTCACCTGGCGCAACTGGACAAGCGGGCACGCAAGTTTCCCTGGGCCGGGGTGCTGCGGGCGGATGTGCCCCTGCGGGTCGAGGTCACGACGCGGAAATCCAAGATCTATCACGCCAAGGCCGCACAGCAGCGGATCGAGCGGGCAATCTCGGAAACGCTGGGCGCGCCGCTCGACGACGCGGCCGGTGTGACGCTCAAGGCCCGGATCGAGGACAATCTGGTGACCCTCTCGGTCGATACCTCGGGCGAGCCGCTGCACAAGCGCGGCCACAAGGCGGCAGTGGGCAAGGCCCCCATGCGCGAGACCATGGCCGCGTTGTTCCTGCGCCAGATGGGCTATACCGGGGCCGAGCCGGTGCTGGACCCGATGTGCGGCTCGGGCACCTTCGTGATCGAGGCGGCCGAGATCGCGGCGGGCCTTGCCCCGGGCCGGTCGCGTAGCTTTGCCTTCGAGCGGCTGGCCACGTTCGACGCCCCGTCCTGGGCGGCCATGAAAGCCGCGCAGGTGCCGGGGCAGACCGAGCTGCGCTTTCACGGCGCCGACCGCGATGCCGGCGCCGTGCGGATGAGCGCCGACAACGCCGCGCGCGCCGGGGTCGGCGGGCTGACGCGGTTCGACACGGCCCCGGTCAGCGCCCTGACCCGCCCCGAGGGCCCGCCGGGCATCGTCATCGTCAACCCGCCCTACGGCGCGCGCATCGGCAATCCCAAGCCGCTTTATGCCCTGCACGGCAGCCTCGGGGCGGTGCTGCGCGACAACTTCCGGGGCTGGCGCGTCGGGATCGTCACCGCGCAGGCGAGGCTGGCCCATGCCACGGGCCTGCCCCTGTTGCCGCCCGGCCCGCCGGTGGCCCATGGTGGGCTGAAGGTGAAGCTCTACCGCACCGATCCGCTGCCCTGAGCGGGCAAAAAATCGCGCACCCTTGATACAGATCAAGACATGGGCCGCGCCGGGCGGTTATCCTGAGGTCGGTGGCGACGGGTTCGTCACCACCTCCCTGTAGGACTTGGCCCCGACGCGCTGCGCCGGGGTCTTTTTTTACCCGAGCAGCGCATCGCGCGGGGATGGCAGGCCGGGGTGCGATCCGCTATGCCTGCGGTCACAGCCCGTTGCGCCCCATACCCCGGAGTTCCCCATGCCCTTCACCCTTGCCACCTGGAACATCAATTCGGTCCGCCTGCGCGAGGGGCTGGTCGTCCGCCTGATGCAGGAGGAGGCGCCGGATATCCTCTGCCTGCAGGAATGCAAGTCGCCGGTCGACAAGATCCCCATGGAGCAGTTTCGCGCGCTGGGCTACACCTATATGGTCGCGCGCGGGCAGAAGGGCTACAACGGCGTGGCGATCCTGTCGAAACGTCCCATACAGGAGGTCGGCAGCCAGGATTTCGCCGCCCTCGGCCATGCCCGCCACATCGCCGGGCAACTGGACAACGGCGTGACGATCCATAACTTTTACGTGCCCGCGGGCGGCGACAAACCGAACCGCGAGGTGAACGAGAAGTTCGGCCAGAAGCTCGACTACCTCACCGAGATGCGCGACTGGTTCCACGGCGAGAGGCCCGCGAAATCCATTCTTGTCGGCGATTTGAATATCGCCCCGCGCGAAGATGACGTCTGGGACCACAAGAAGATGCTCAAGGTCGTCAGTCATACGCCGGTGGAGATCGAGCATCTGGGCGGCGCGCAAGAGGCCGGGGGCTGGGTCGACGTGACCCGTGCGGACATCCCCGAGGGGCAGCTCTACAGCTGGTGGTCCTACCGCTCGCCGGACTGGGATGCCGCCGACAAGGGCCGCCGGCTGGATCATGTCTGGGCCACGCCCGACATCGCAACCGCCGCCCATTCCAGCCGCATCCGCCGGGACGTGCGCGGCTGGGAGAAACCCAGCGACCATGCCCCGGTGTTCGCGACGTTCGACTTGTAGGCCTACAGCGTCTGCGCGCGTGATCGGCGGCACACCCCCCTTTCGCTTTGTGCCAAATCGCCCCATATAGGGTGCGACACTCCAGACAAGGCGGAGAGACAGGATGCTTGAACTCGGACAAGGCAACGCCGCCCCTGCGGGCGATCTGATCAAGGAGGGGGGCGATGCCACCTTCATGGCCGACGTGGTCGAGGCCAGCCAGGAGGTGCCGGTCATCGTCGATTTCTGGGCGCCGTGGTGCGGGCCCTGCAAGCAGCTGACCCCGGCGCTCGAGACGGCGGTCAATGCCGCGGGCGGCAAGGTCAAGCTGGTCAAGGTCAATGTGGACGAGAACCAGCAGATCGCGGGCCAGTTGCGGGTGCAGTCGATTCCCACGGTCTATGCCTTCCACCAGGGCCAGCCCGTTGACGGGTTCCAGGGCGCCTTGCCGCAAAGCCAGATCGACGAATTCGTCCAGAAGCTGGCCGCCATGGGCGGCGGCGACGGCGATGACGGCGGCATGGCCGAGGCGCTGGAGGCGGCCGAGCAGATGCTGACCGACGGGGCCGCGGCGGATGCCGCGCAGACCTTTGCCGCCATCGCCCAGGAAGATCCGCAGAGCGCCGCGGCCTTCGGCGGCATGGCGCGGGCCTACCTCGCGCTCGACCAGGCCGACCAGGCCGAGGCCGTGATCAACGGTGTGCCCGCCGAGATCGCCGAGGCGCCCGAGATCGAGGCCGCCCGCGCCGCCATTGACCTGGCCCGTCAGGCCGAGCAGGCCGGCCCCATCGACGAGCTGCGCGCCAAGCTCGAGGCCGATGCGGACGACCACCAGGCCCGGCTTGACCTGGCCACGGCCTTGCATGCCTCGGGCGATGCCGAGGGGGCCGTGAACGAATTGCTGGAACTTTTCCGCCGCGCGCCCGACTGGAACGACGGCGCGGCCAAGGCCCAGTTGTTCACTGTCTTCGATGCGCTCAAGCCGAACGACCCTGTGGTGCTGAACGGGCGGCGCCGGCTGAGTTCGATGATATTTGCCTGACGGCGTTGCCTGAGGGGGCCTTCGGTCTAACTTGCGTGTCATGGCAAACCTCCCCGACCTGCCCGAAACCATCCCCGTGTTCCCCTTGACAGGGGCGCTGCTTTTGCCGCGTGCGCAACTGCCGCTGCACATCTTCGAGCCGCGCTACCTGGCCATGCTCGAGGATGCGCTGAAGACGCCCGACCGGCTGATCGGAATGGTGCAGCCCTGTGGCGCTGGAAATGATGACCCGCGGCTTCACAGTATCGGTTGCGCGGGCCGCGTGACCGCCTTTTCCGAGACCGAAGACGGGCGCTACATGATCACCCTGGCGGGCCGGTCACGCTTCCGCGTGCGCAAAGAGGTCGAGGGTTTCACCCCCTATCGCCGCTGCGAGGTGGACTGGTCCGGCTTCGAGGCCGACCGCGTCAAGACGGCCGAGGGCGATGCGGGTTTTGACCGCGAGGCGCTTTTCGCCGTGCTCAACCGGTATTTTACCGAGACCGGCCTGAGCACCGACTGGGACAGCCTCAAGGAGGCCGACCCGGAATTGCTGATCAATTCGCTGTCCATGCTGTTGCCGCTGGACCCGGAGGACAAGCAGGCCCTGCTCGAGGCCCCGAGCCTGTCCACCCGGCGCGAGACGCTGGTTACCCTGATCGAATACGCCCTGCGCGGCGGCGGCAGTGACGAGATGATCCAGTGACCGACCCTGACGGCCCCGGCTTTGATCGCAAGATGCTCGAGGCGCTGGTCTGTCCGCAGACCCATGCGGTGCTGAGCTATGACGCCCAGCGGCGTGAGCTTGTCAGCAAGGCGGCCCACCTGGCCTATCCGATCCGCGATGGCATTCCGGTGCTGTTGATCGACGAGGCGCGGCAGCTGGATTAGGGCGTTGTGCCGCCTGTCAGCCGCGCATGGACCTTGGCAGATCGCCGGTCAAACCGGCGGCCTCGCGGATGAAGCCCCGGCGCAGGCCGGGGAGGGCGTTCACCGCCCCCATGCCGATATCCCGGACCGACCGTAGAAGCGGATTGTCGTTCGAGAACAGACGGTTGAAACTGTCTGTGGCCAGCGCCAGCGTGGCGGTGTCGAAGCGGCGCCAGTGTTGATAGCGGGCCAGCACCAGGGGGCTGGCGATGTCCTCGCCCCGCGCGCGGGCATCGGCAAGAACCTCGGCCAGCGCTGCGACATCGCGCAGTCCGGCGTTCAAACCCTGGCCCGCGATCGGGTGCATCCCATGCGCCGCATCGCCTACCAGCGCCAGCCGATCACCCACGAAGGCCGTCGCGATGGTCAGCTTCAGCGGGTAGGCAAAGCGCTTGCCCGCAAGCGCGATCTCGCCCAGGAAAGACCCGAAGGCTGGGCGCAGGGCCTCGAGGAACCCTTCGGCGTCCAGCGCCATGATCCGTTCCGCGCGCGCGGTCGACTCCGACCAGACGATCGAGGACCGGTTGCCCGGCAGCGGCAGGATCGCCAGCGGCCCCTGCGGCATGAAGAACTGGTGCGCAATGCCGCCGTGGGGTTTTTCGTGGCCCACGGCGCAGACGATGGCCGTCTGGCCGTAGTCCCACCCGGTGCGCCGGATACCGGCGCGGTGCGCCGTGCCGCTGGCGCGTCCGTCGCAACCGATCAGCATCCGCCCGGTCAGGCTGCGCCCCGAGGCGAGCGTGACCGATACGTGGTCTGCAGCGGTGTGCTGCGCGACCACGGTTTCCGCATTGATCGAGGTGATGCGCGGCTCTTCTTCCATGGCCTCGAGCAGGGCCAGCCGCAAATGACGATCTTCGAGCAAGTGGCCCATGGGGCCTTCCTCGATCTCGGCATGGTCGAAATGCAGCATCCAGGGGGCCGGGCCTTCGCCCGCGCGCCCGTCAGTGACCTTGATTTCCAGCATGGGCTGGCTGGTCTGCGCGACCCGATCCCAGATGCCGAGGTGATCCAGCAGGCGGATCGAGCCCAGCGCCAGCGCATAGCCGCGCCCGTCGAAATCGGGCAGTTCGCGTTTTGCCTTGGGCAGGGCGTCGATCACGGTCACCTGCAATCCGGACTGGGCCAGTGCAAGTGCCAGGGCCGGGCCGTTCAGGCCGCCGCCGACGATGAGGATATCCGAGTCGGGTGTCATGGGGCGCAATATGCCCTGCGTGCCGGGATTGTCCATGCGCTGCTTGGCCGCTACGGTTTCGCGGGGCCAAAGCCGGGGAAAGGGCAATCATGCAGGATTTGCGGGGCAGGAGCGCGTCTGATCTGGGCCGGGCGATCGAGGCCGGCCGGGTTGATCCCGTTGATCTGGCGGAAGAGCTTTTCTCGGCGATTGCCGACAGTCCGCAGGCCGGCCGCATCTATGCGCGCGCCATGCCCGACCGTGCCCGTGCCGAGGCCCGTGCGGCCAGCCAGCGCGCCCGGCTGGGCCAGCGCCGGTCGGCGCTGGACGGCGTGCCCATCGCCTGGAAGGACAACATCGACAGCGCCGGGGTGGCGACCGAGGCGGGCACAGCGTTGCTGGCCGGGCGGGTCCCCGCGCAAGACTCGGTGGTGTTGCGCAATGCCACGGCGCTGGGGCTGGTCTGCCTGGGCAAGACGCATATGACAGAGCTGGCCTTTTCCGGTTTGGGGGTGAACCCGATCACGGCCACACCGCCCAATGTCCACGACCCCGAGGCCGCCCCAGGGGGGTCTTCCTCGGGGACGGCGAGTGCCATCGCCCATGGTCTTGCCGCCGCCGGGATCGGGTCGGACACCGGCGGGTCCGTCCGCTTGCCCGCGGCGTGGAACGATCTGGTCGGGTTCAAGCCGACCCACAATGTCCTGTCTCTGTCCGGCGTGGTGCCGCTGGCCGCGCGGTTCGATACGGTCGGTCCGCTGGCGCGCACGGTCGAGGACGCAGCCAACCTCTTTGCCGCCCTGCAGGGGCGGGCCGCACCGGACCTGCGCGGGGCCACACTGGCGGGAACCCGGCTGCTGATCCTGGAAACCGTGGCCTGCGAGGGCCTGCGCGATGGCACCGACCGGGCCTGCGAACAGGCGGTGACGCAGCTTGAATGGGCGGGCGCGCGGGTGATGCGCGGGGCGATTCCTGCGGTGGCCGAGGCATTGGACATGGCCGGAATCCTCTACACCTCGGAATGCTACGGCACCTGGGGCAAGGCCATCGAAGCGGACCCGGACAAGATGTATGGCCCGGTGCGCGAGCGGTTCCGGGCGGGCAGCGCCCATGGCGCGGCCGACTACGTGGCCGCATGGCAGCGGCTGGATCGACTTCGGGCGCAATTCGCCTCCGCGACGGCAGGCTATGACGCGGTCATCTGTCCCTCGGCCGCCCTTACCCCGCCAAGGACCGCCGACCTGCTGGCCGACAGCGCGCTTTTCGCGTCGGAGAACCTGTTGACCCTGCGCAACACCCGCATCGGCAACATGATGGGCCTCTGTTCCATCACCCTGCCGACCGGCGTGCCGTCCTGCGGGATCATGTTCAACGCCGGGCCGGGGCAGGACCTGCGCCTGCTGCGCCTGGCCGCAGCGGCCGAGGCGGCGCTGGCCTGACCCAAAAGCAACAGGTTTGCGGTGCAACCCCCGAAATTTCCGCCGATTTTCTGGACAAGTCGGGCGGCGGGCGTCTATCCTGCTGACAAAATGGTCCATCAACGAGGCCATATCCTGAGGCAGACATGACCTACCCCGAGCGGTTCTCGAACCTACCGGCCTATGCGTTTCCGCGCCTGCGGAGCTTGCTCGACCCTGTTGAACCGGGGGGCGAGCCGCTTGCCATGACCATTGGTGAGCCGCAGCACCCGTTTCCCGCCTGGGTCGGCGATGTCCTGTCGGACAGCCTGTCGGGGTTCGGGAAGTACCCGCCGAACGAGGGCGCGCCGGAATTGCTTGCGGCCATCACCGGCTGGTTGCAGCGGCGCTATTCGGTGACCGTCACGCCTGACCGTGTCATGGCGCTGAACGGCACGCGCGAGGGGCTTTACAACGCCGCCATGGCGTTGTGTCCCGAGACGAAGAACGGCAAGCAGCCGGTCGTTCTGACGCCGAATCCGTTTTATCAGGTCTATGCGGTGGCCGCGCTCTCGGTGGGGGCCGAGCCTGTCTTCGTGCCCGCGACCGCCGACAGTGGCCATCTGCCGGATTTCGCGGGCCTCGATCCCGAGACCCTCGACCGCACCGCCATCACCTATATCTGCAGCCCGGCGAACCCGCAGGGCGCTGTCGCCAGCCGGGCATACTGGGCCGAGCTTCTGGCGCTGGCCGAGAAGCACGATTTCCGGGTCTTCGCGGACGAATGCTATTCCGAGATCTACCGCGACGCGCCGCCCCCCGGCATCCTGGAAGCGGTGGCCGAGACCGGGACCGACCCCGAGCGGGTGGTGGTCTTCCATTCCCTGTCCAAACGGTCGAACCTGCCGGGGCTTCGGTCTGGTTTCGTGGCCTCGGGCCCCGAGAACATCCGCCGCATCCACCAGTTGCGCGCCTATGCGGGTGCGCCGCTGCCACTGCCCTTGCAACGGGTCGCCGAACGGGTCTGGTCGGACGAGATCCATGTCGAAGAGAACCGCGCGCTCTACCGCGAGAAATACGCCCTGGCCGATGCGGTCCTGGGCGACGTGCCCGGCTATCACGGCCCCGAGGCGGGGTTCTTTTTGTGGCTGCCTGTCGCCGACAGCGAAGCGGCGGCGCTCAAGCTCTGGACGGAAACGGGCGTGCGAGTGCTGCCCGGCAAGTATCTCAGCCGCCCCGGCCCTGCGGGTGACCCGGGCGACGGCTTCATCCGGGTCGCGATGGTGGCCCCGAAACAAGATGTGCAGCGCGGCCTGACCCGCATCCGCGCCTGTCTTTACGATCGAGTATGAGGAAGAACATGGCATCCTATCAGTCCCGGCAGCGCGACCCGCTTCTCGACAGCAACATGCAGGCCGCGCTTGAAAGGCGCGGCAAGGAGCTGCTGGGCCTCGCGCTTGTCGTGCTGGGGACCGCGGCCGCGATGCTGGTCCTTTCTTATTCGCCGGACGATCCGAGTTTCCTCGCCGCGACGGATGCGCCGGTGCAGAACTGGCTGGGCCGCTACGGGGCGCTGATCGCCGCCCCGGTCTTCATGATCCTGGGTTGGGCTTCGGTCGGGGTCGGCGTGGGACTTCTGGCTTGGGGGCTGCGGCTCGTTTTGCACCGGGTGCCCGAACGGGTGCTGACCCGTGTCATATTCGCCCCCATTGCGGTGGCATTGCTGGCGGTTCATGCTTCGACCCTGACAACCGGACCGGGCTGGGCGCATAGTTTCGGGCTGGGCGGGCTGTTCGGGGACACGGTGCTGTCGATCGCGCTGACTGTGCTGCCAATTCCGACGGCCTGGGCGCTCAAGTTGATGTCAGGGGCCACCGGGCTGGGCTTGCTGGTCTTGGGGGCCTTCGTGCTGGGGTTCACCCGGCGCGAGGTCAGAACCCCGGAACAGCTGGCCCCGGGCTGCAGCAGCGACATGCCGTATTCATGGGCGGCGACATTGGCCTCCCAGATCTCAAGGCTGTCCGCGTCGACCTCG
>NZ_JBKOTX010000026.1:0-46736 GCF_047086965.1 Roseovarius halophilus (ex Wu et al. 2025)
CTTCGCATCCCCGTACTCCGCCCGAAGCGCCATCAGACCCGGCATCTCCGTCTCGGCAATGTCAAGCTCCCGACGGCCGAAATCCGAAAGCGAGATGTCGCGGATCGCGCAATCCTCGGGTGTCAGTGTTTCTGGTTTATTCATTGTTGTCGTCCTCCGACTTTGTCTTGTTTCACTCGGCCGCGGCAGTCGCACCGAAAGTGCGTGCCAGTTCGTCGGCCAAGTCTGTTTTCTCCCACGAGAAGCCGCCATCGGTCCCGGGTTCGCGGCCGAAATGGCCATAGGCCGCGGTCCGCGCATAGATGGGCTTGAGCAGGTCGAGATGCTCGCGGATGCCGCGCGGGGTCAGGCGGACCATTTCGCGCAGCGTGGAGGCGAGTTTCTCCTCGTCCACGCGACCGGTGCCCAGCGTGTTGACGTAGACGGCAACCGGTTCCGGCACGCCGATGGCGTAGGCCAGCTGGATCTGGCACTTGTCGGCGAGGCCCGCGGCCACGACGTTCTTGGCGAGGTACCGCGAAACGTAGGCGGCCGAGCGGTCAACCTTCGTCGGGTCCTTGCCCGAGAACGCACCGCCGCCATGGGGCGCCGCGCCGCCATAGGTGTCGACGATGATCTTGCGGCCCGTCAGCCCGGCGTCGCCGTCCGGCCCGCCGATCACGAAGTTGCCCGTGGGGTTCACGATCAGCTTCTCGTCCGGCAGTTTCCAGTCCGACGGAAAAGCCTTCTCGATGTAGGGTTTCACCATCTCGCGGACCTCGTCCTGACTGACGCCCTCGATGTGCTGTGTCGAGACGACGACGGTGTCGAGCCCGACGGGCTGGCCGTTGCGATACAGCAGGGTCACCTGGCTCTTGGCGTCGGGGCCGAACTTGGGCTGGACGCCCGATTTGCGGTCCTCGGCCATGTAGCGCAGGATCCGGTGGGAAAACTGGATCGGCGCCGGCATCAGCTCGTCTGTCTCATTGCAGGCGTAGCCGAACATGATGCCCTGGTCGCCGGCACCTTCCTCGCCCTTTTCGCCTTCGTCGACGCCCATGGCGATGTCGGTGGATTGCTCGTGCAACAGGTTCTCGACCGCGCAGGTCTTCCACGAGAACCCTTTCTGCTCATAGCCGATGTCCTTGACCGCCTGGCGGGCCAGCTCTTCGACGTGCTGGCGTACATGCTCGGGGCCGCGGACTTCGCCGGCGATGGTGACGTGGTCGGTGGTGGCCAGGGTTTCGCAGGCCACGCGCGACATCGGATCCGCTTCGAGGTAGGCATCCAGCACCGCGTCCGAAATCCGGTCGCACACCTTGTCGGGGTGCCCCTCGGACACGGACTCACTGGTGAAAAGCCATGTTTTGTCGCTCATCTCGTTCCTCTCCTCTTTTAAGGTTTGTTTGCGCCTGACAAGTCAGGCGATCTTGCGGTCGGAGGTTTGCCCCCCGCGCTTTGACGGCGTGTAGCCCAGGCTCGGGGCAAGCCACGTTTCGACCTCTTCGATCGACATGTCCTTCCGGGCCGCGTAGTCGGCCACCTGATCCGCGCCGATCCGGCCGATGCCGAAATAGCGCGCCTCGGGGTGGGCGAAATAGAAGCCCGAGACCGCCGCGGCGGGCCACATCGCGCAACTTTCGGTCAGTTCGAGCCCGGTATGCGCGGTGGCGTCGAGCATGTCGAAAAGGCTCCGCTTTTCGGTGTGGTCCGGACAGGCCGGATACCCCGGGGCGGGGCGAATACCATGGTACCCTTCACGGATCAGGTCGTCGTTGGAAAGCGCCTCGTCGGGCGCGTATCCCCACAGCTGCCGGCGCACGCGCTCGTGCAGCGCCTCGGCGAACGCTTCGGCGATACGGTCGCCAAGGGCCTGCACGAGGATGGAGTCGTAGTCGTTCTCCTCGGCCTTGAAACGGTCGGATATGTCGTGAACCTGCGGCCCGGCGGTGACGGCGAAACCGCCGATCCAGTCGGGCTTTCCCGTCGGCGCGATGAAATCCGCAAGGCTCATGTTGGGCTTGTCACCCGATTTCATGGCCTGCTGGCGCAGTTGCGGCAGGCGCAGCGCCTCGGATTTGCGGGTCTCGTCCTGCCAGACGATGATATCGTCGCCATCACGGTTTGCCGGCCAGAAGCCGACGACACCGCGCGGCTGGAACCAGTTTTCCCGCTCGATCCGGTCAAGCATGTCCTGCGCACGGTCATAGAGTTCGCGCGCCGTTTCACCCTTGTCCGGATCGTCGAGGATATCCGGGAAGCGGCCGCGCATCTCCCACGTCGCGAAGAACGGTGTCCAGTCGATGTAATCGCGCAGTTCGGCCACGGGCATGTCGTCGATGCGCGTCAGGCCCGGAGTCTGCGGGGCCGGCGGAGTGTACCCGTCCCAGTCCGCGTCATATGCGCGGGCCCGCGACTCGGTGATGGGCATGGTCTTGCGCTCGGTGGTCTTGGCCGCACCGTCGCGCATCGTGACCTGATCGCCGCGCACCTCGTCGAGGTAGTCGCCCGACGTTTTCGACAGCAGGCGCGACACGACCCCGACGGCCTTGGAGGCGTCATCGACGTGGATCACGCCATTCTCGTATTCAGGCGCGATCTTCAGAGCTGTATGCTTCTTGGACGTGGTTGCGCCACCGATCAGCAGCGGTATGTCGAAATCCTGCCGGGTCATTTCGCCGGCCACCTCTACCATCCGGTCGAGCGAGGGCGTGATCAGCCCCGACAACCCGATGATATCCGCCTTTTCCTCCTTGGCCTTGGCAAGGATGTCCTCGGTGGGGACCATGACTCCCATGTCGACGACGTCATAGTTGTTGCACTGCAGCACGACGCCGACGATGTTCTTGCCGATGTCGTGGACATCGCCCTTGACGGTGGCCATCAGCACCTTTCCCTTGGCCGAGGTGTCGCCGGCAAGGCGCTTTTCCTCTTCCATGTAGGGCAGCAGGTGCGCCACGGCCGTCTTCATGACGCGGGCCGATTTCACCACCTGCGGCAGGAACATCTTGCCCGCGCCGAACAGGTCGCCGACCACGTTCATGCCGTCCATCAGCGGCCCCTCGATCACGTCGAGCGGTTTGTCCGCGCGCTGGCGGCATTCCTCGGTGTCGTCGACCACATAATCGGTGATGCCGTGGACCAACGCGTGTTCCAGCCGCTTCTCGACCGCTTGCTCACGCCATTTCGGATCTTCCTTCTTGGACGCCTCGCCGCTGCCCTTGTATTTGTCGGCGATGTCCAGCAACCGCTCGGTCGCGTCGTCGCGGCGGTTGAACAGAACGTCCTCGACAGTGTCACGCAGTTCCTCGGGGATGTCGTCATAGACGGTGATCTGGCCCGCGTTGACGATGGCCATGTCCATGCCCAGCGGGATCGCGTGATAGAGGAAGGCCGAGTGCATCGCCTCGCGGACCGCGTTATTGCCGCGGAACGAGAACGAAACGTTCGACAGCCCGCCCGAGATATGGGTGTCGGGCATGTCCGCCTTGATCAGCTTGATCGCCTCGAAAAAGGCGTTGGCGTAATCGTTGTGCTCCTCGATGCCGGTGGCGACGGCGAAGATGTTGGGGTCGAAGATGATGTCCCACGGCTGGAAGCCCGCCTTTTCGACCAGCAGGTCATAGGAGCGCCGGCAGATCTCGAACTTGTGCTGCGCGGTTTCGGCCTGCCCGTTCTCGTCAAAGGCCATCACCACCACGGCCGCCCCGTAGCGGCGGATCGTGCGGGCCTGTTCAAGAAACGCATCCTCGCCTTCCTTGAGCGAGATGGAATTGACTACCGCGCGGCCCTGAACGCATTTCAGCCCCGCCTCGATTACCTCGAACTTGGAACTGTCCAGCATGACCGGCACCCGGGAAATGTCGGGCTCCGACGCGATCAGGTTCAGGAAAGTGATCATGGCCTGTTCGGAGTCGAGCAGCCCCTCGTCCATGTTCACGTCGATGATCTGCGCGCCGTTCTCGACCTGGTCGCGCGCCACGTCGAGGGCTGTACCGTAGTCGCCCTCCATGATCAGCTTCTTGAAGCGGGCCGAGCCGGTGACGTTCGTGCGCTCGCCGATGTTGATGAAACTGGAAACGCTGGTCATGCTGCATCCTCCGTGCTGGTGGTGCCCGGCGCCTCGAACATTTCGAGCCCTGACAGGCGCATGCGCCGCACCGTCTGAGGGATTTTGCGCGGGGTCTTGCCCGCCACCGCGTCCGCGATGGCGCGGATGTGATCGGGCGTGGTGCCGCAGCAGCCGCCGACGATGTTGACCAGCCCGGACTCGGCCCAGTCGCCCAGATGCGCGGAGGTCTCTTCCGGTGTCTCGTCATAGCCGCCCATTTCGTTGGGCAGGCCGGCATTGGGATAGGCGCTGATGCGGGTGTCGGCCACCTCGGACAGGGTGCGCACGTGCCGGCGCATCTCGTCGGCCCCCAGTGCGCAGTTCAGTCCGACCGAGAAGGGCCGGGCGTGGCTCATCGACACCCAGAAGGCCTCGGGTGTCTGGCCCGTCAGCGTGCGGCCCGACCGGTCGGTGATGGTGCCCGAGATCATCAGGGGCGGCACCGTCAGCCCCTCGTCGGCCAGGCTGTCGATGGCATAGAGCGCGGCCTTGGCGTTGAGCGTGTCGAAGATCGTCTCGACAAGGATCAGGTCGACCCCGGCCTCGATCAGGGCGCGCGCGGCCTCGCCGTAGGCGCGGGCCAGGTCGTCGAAGGTGACGGCGCGATAGCCCGGGTCGTTCACGTCAGGCGAGATACTCGCCGTTTGGTTCGTCGGCCCGATCCCGCCGGCCACCCAGCGGGGCCGCTCGGGCGTGGCCATGGCGTCGGCCGCTTCCCGCGCGAGGCGAACGGATTCGGCGTTCATTTCCTGCACCAGGTTTTCCATCCCGTAATCAGCCTGGCTGATGGCATTGGCCCCGAACGTGTTGGTGCACAGGATGTCGGCCCCGGCTTCGAGGAAATCGGTGTGAATGCGGCGGATCAGGTCCGGCTGCGTCAGGCTGAGCAGTTCGTTGTTGCCGCCCACGTCCTGCGGGTGGTCGGCGAAACGTTCCCCCCGATAGGCGGCCTCGTCCGGCTTGTCCTGCTGGATCATGGTGCCCATCGCGCCGTCAAGCACGAGGATGCGCTGCGCGGTATGGGTTTCGACAGAGCTTGCGTTGGTCATTCTTCTTGTCCTCAGGCAGCGGTCTCGGCGCGGATATCGGGCGTCAGCCCGAGTGCCCGGCAGATGGCCAGGCTGACATCCGCGCGATTGAGCGTGTAGAAATGGAACTCGGTCACGCCCGCCGCGATCAGGCGGCGGCATTGTTCCGTCGCCACGCTGGTGGCAACCATGGCGCGCGTTTCCGGCGCGTCGTCTAGACCGTCGAACATCGCTTCCATCCAGCGGGGTATAGAGGCGCCACATCCTTCCGAAAAGCGTTTCAGGCTGGCGAAGTTGGCAACGGGCATGATTCCCGGCACGATCGGGGCGTCGATGCCCGCGTTCCGGGCGCGGTCGATGAAACGCAGCACGTTATCGGTATCGAAGGCGTACTGGGTGATCGCCCGCGCCGCGCCCGCGTCGATCTTGCGTTTCAGATGCTCGACATCGCCCTGTGGACTGGCGGCTTCGGGGTGGACTTCGGGGTAGGCGGCAACCGAGATGTCGAAATCCGCGATGCGGCGCAGTCCCTCGACGAGTTCAGCCGCGTCGCGGTACCCGTCGGCCGGAACAGTTTCGCCATCGGGCAGGTCCCCGCGCAGGGCAACGATGCGGCGGATGCCGCGCGCCCAAAGTCCTTGCACCTGCGCGTCGATCTCGGCCCGCGTGGCCCCGACGCATGTCAGGTGATGCGCGACCGGCGCGCCGGCGCGTTTGCCGACCATGTCCACCACCCGGGCCGTACGGTCGCGCGTTGTCCCGCCGGCGCCGTATGTCACCGAGAAGTAGTCGGGATTTACTGCCGCGAACTGATCCACCGTTTCGCCAAGGCGCGCGATACCGGCCTCGGTCTTGGGGGGGAAAAGTTCGAAAGATATAGCCAGTGGGTGATCGGGGGATGTCCCGGTCATCTGCGGCTCTCCGTTCTTGGTTGCGTATTAAAGGTGCGGACGGGGGCGAGACGCCCCCGCCGCGCGGTTCAGCCGGGCTTGCGGAAATGCTGGACACCGAAGGCGAGATGGCCGTCATCGGCGGCCTTCACCCAGTTTTCCAGACCGACTGCCATCTTGTCGAGGTATTCGGCCGACGCGCCGTTTTCGCGCAGCTTGTTGTAATTCGCCAGAAGCTCTTCGCGGACCCGCGAATAGTGGTTGCGGAGATCCTGCACCGAATCCTCCTGTTCGACCGTCTCGAAGCCGAGCGCTTCGGCGGCTTCACGGTAGAAGCGCGGGCTGCCGAGGCTGTTGAGCTGAAGGCGGTCATAGACCGGTTGCAGCACACCTTCGGGGACGTCATCGGCTTGCATCGGATCGGTGAAGATCAGGTGCCCGCCGGGCTTGAGAACGCGCCACGCCTCTGCCAGAACCTTGTCGCGCTGGTCGGAGTGCAGGAAGGCGTCCTGGCTCCAGACAACGTCGAAGGTCTCGTCCTTTTCCGGCACGTCCTCGAACACGCCATGGCGAATGCCGATCTTGTCGGAAAGCCGTGCGGCGCGTACCTTGCCGAGGTTGTACTCGTTCTGGGTCTCGGAAATGTTCAGGCAGACGGCTTCACACCCGGTCTTGCGCACCACCGTGCGCATCGCCCCGCCGTAGCCGGCGCCGAGGTCAAGCACGCGTGTGTCGGCGGTCATCGGGGGCAGCTTGCCGATCATCGCCTCGATCGACAGGTCGCTCGCCTCGCGGATGTCCTTGGTGGTGGCGTAACGACCGATATGCAGATCCTCGCCTCCCCAGATCGTGGAGTAGAAGGTGTCGGCGTCATCGCTGTCGTAGTAATCCTCGGTGATGTCGCGGATGTCTTCCTTGCCATCCTCGCTGCTACCACCCCAGCGGACGAGGTGAAGCGAGGATTTCTCGGCGATGTGAATGAAGAAATCCGGATCGTCCTCGGCGTAGGTCTCCTGGAAGTCGCCGTAGGTGCGCACGCGTTCGAACCCCGCCTCGGACAGCAGGCGCCGCATGTAGTTCTTGCGGATCGGGCACATGTTGAGCGTGTAGGACGAGCCGTCGGGGAAGGAATAGCGCATCCGGCAGAGCCCTTCGTCGACATGGTCCGGCTCCGCCGTCACCTGGTCGCCGCAGTAGTAGTACTTGTGCTTGCTGGAGAATCCGTGATCGAGCATCGCATCGTAGTTGCGCTGATCGAGGATCAGGATACCGTCATGCTTGAGCGCCGCGTAGAATTCGGCAAGGGCGCGGCGCCTTTCCGATTCCTTGTGAAGGTGCGTGAACGAATTGCCAAGACAGACGATCGCGTCGTACTTGCCGTGGATGTCACGGTTCAGCCAGCGCCAGTCAGCCTGCGCCGTCTTGAGAATGAGCCCGCGGGACTGACCGTTCTCGAACGCCTTCGCGACCATCGACGCCGCCCCGTCCGACGCCGTGACGTCGAACCCGGCCTCGGTCAGGCGGATGGAGTGAAAGCCGGTGCCGCAGGCCACGTCGAGAACGCGTTCCTTGCCGCGGGCGCGCAGGATGTCGATGAAGAACTGGCCCTCGCTCTCGGCGCGTCCGTGCCAGTCGATCAATTCGTCCCACTTATCCACGAAGGATACGACGTATTCCTTGCGATAGTGATCTGTTTCACGGTCGGCCAGCGGGTCGTCGCTGTAGGCCTGATCCGTCATGGTCAGTTCCGCGTTGCCGCCTTTGTGATCTTTCATGTCTCTCTCCACGTCGCAATATCCGCCCCGCCGGGCGTATGGCGTCCGCCGCCGGGCGTACGGGCGGGCCGCACACTCACTGCACGGACAGCCCAATTCCATCTTCGCTGTTTCGGGCCGCTGCGCATGGTGTGGCGCGCGGCCCTGATTTACGCTTCGTCCCCGGTGCGGAATTCGCATCCGCGGCCCGGCGGTATTTCGAGGAACGAAGCACATCTTCACCGGGCATATCGCAGTTGCAGCATCAACAAACAAGGCCGAGTGTTCAAGTCCTGTATGCGACTTTTTCATAAAAATTTTTAGTTTGCCACACAATGCATCACCGGGTTGGGAAACACGCACAAGCCCGAGAGTACGCTATACGTGGGCTCTGGTGGCGCCGAGGCGGCATGTGGAACATGCCCTGTTTCCAGTTGTGATCCCGCAACTCACCGCAAAGGACACGACGCGTCAGACAAGCAGACCCAGAGGCTGCCTGTATCCCGGTCCGGAAGCTGGGTGTTTTAAATAATATAAATAAAACAATAAGTTAATAATTTGAGATAAGTTACTTCGGCCGTCGCGCACGCCAAGAGGGGCTGATTTGGCGATATTTACATCATGATGCATTGAAAATTTGCACGTTGTGAAAACGACCGATTCGATTCGGGTATTCGGGGGAAGTCGCACAGTGATCACGAGGTTTTTCGCGCAATGCGACTATACAGGGGTGTCGAATAATTTCTTACGTGTAGCTTAAAACGGATGGAGCTTTTTCATGATGTGCCAAAGGTGCCGTTACCGTTTCCGTCAGATGGCTTGTCATTTGCGCACGGCACGTATCGACTGATGGGCGACCCCCCAATACTAAGATCAAGCAAAGTGCGCCGGATCACTCGATGTCGATGCTTTGCCGCAGCGTGCCCGTCGCGCCGTCGAAGATCAGGATGCGGTCGTCGTCCGTCACGACCGCGTACCAGTCGTCGCCGCGCGTGAAAGCCGCGGGCGCCGTGCCATCGGGAAGAGTGATCCTGTCCGGCAAGGCCGGCCCGGCATCACCCGGGAACTTGGTGACAAAAACGGCCACGATGACTATGAAGCCCAGAATCATCGTGCCTGTCAGGATTGTCACCAGCAGGCGCAGGTATTTCACCATGCCCGGATCGACCGGCGTTGGCGCGGGATCGTTATCCATGGGAACTGCCCCCTTGCATTTTGTCATCACGGCAGATCCGCCGCGCCGTCTTGATAAGGCGCTTGCCCGCGATGTGCCAGAGTCCGCGTCCCTGTCGCGCACGCGCCTGGCGAACTTGATCGTCGAGGGCGCGGTGCGCGTGAACGGCAGAACGGCCGATAATCCGCGCGTGAGGGTGTCTGAAGGGGACCTGATCGAGATCGCGCTGCCCGCGCCCGTCGAGAGCCACGTCGCGCCCGAGGCGGTCCCGCTCGAGGTCGTTTACGAGGACGCGGAGCTCATCGTCATCGACAAGCCCGCTGGCATGGTTGTGCACCCCGCGCCGGGCAGCCCGGGCGGCACACTTGTCAACGCGTTGCTGCACCATTGCGGTGACAGCCTCAGCGGCGTCGGCGGCGCGCGCCGTCCCGGGATCGTGCATCGCATCGACAAGGACACCACCGGGCTACTCGTCGTGGCCAAGACAGACCGTGCGCATCAGGGTCTCGCGGCGCAGTTCGAGAGGCATACCGTGGACCGGCTTTATCGCGCTGTGGTCCATGGTGTGCCCGAGGCGAATGATCCACGCTTGCGCGGGGTGCCGGGTGTGGCGTTCGAGCCCGGCAATGTCATCCGGATCACCACGCAACTGGCCCGCCATCGCACGGACCGTCAGAAACAGGCCGTGGTGTTTGCCGGCGGACGGCGTGCCGTCACACGGGCAAGGGTCGCGGAGCGGTTCGGCCATCCCGCGGTTGCCGGGTTGCTGGATTGCTGGCTGGAAACGGGCCGAACCCACCAGATACGGGTGCATATGGCGCATGCGGGCCACGCGCTGATCGGTGATCCGGTCTATGGCGGGCGCCGAAAACTGGCCGCCAAGTCCGTTTCGGTCGCGGCAGCCGATGCCGTGCGCGAATTTTCACGGCAGGCATTGCATGCGGCCGAACTGGGGTTCGAGCATCCGGTCAGCGGCGAAAGGTTACGGTTCGCAGCCTCCTTGCCGCGGGACATGGCCGATCTTCTCGTGGCTCTGCGCGGGTAGGCGACGTGCCTTGCCGCACGGTTTCGCACAACCCCGTGAGAAGATTGACATGGGGCTCGAAAAACGCCGGAAGCAGGTTCATGGTACTTTAAACTGTTTAGTCCAGTAAGTCTTGAATGCGCGGCGAACGGTACCCAGTTAAATGTTAAACCCCTAAACATTGGGAGGGACAGGAAATGAGCAATTACGCAAATCTGCCGGCGCCATCGCCCGAAGGCGGGTTGAACCGGTACATGCAGGAAATCCGCAAGTTCCCCCTGCTGGAACCCGAGGAAGAATACATGCTGGCCAAGCGTTGGGCCGAGGAGCAGGATACCGAGGCCGCGCACAAGATGGTGACCAGCCACCTGCGGCTGGCGGCCAAGATCGCGATGGGCTATCGCGGCTACGGCCTGCCGCAGGCCGAGGTGATCTCCGAGGCCAATGTCGGCCTGATGCAGGCTGTCAAGCGCTTCGATCCTGAAAAAGGGTTCCGCCTCGCGACCTATGCCATGTGGTGGATCCGCGCCAGCATCCAGGAATACATCCTACGCAGCTGGTCGATGGTCAAGCTCGGCACGACGAGCGCGCAGAAGAAGCTTTTCTTCAACCTGCGCAAGGCGAAGGCGCGGATCGGCGCGCTGGAAGAAGGCGACCTGCACCCGGAAAAGGTCAAGCAGATCGCGACCGACCTTGGCGTGACCGAGGACGAGGTCATCAGCATGAACCGGCGCATGTCCGGCAGCGATGCCTCGCTCAATGCCACTGTCGGGCAGGAAGGCGAAGGCACGATGCAGTGGCAGGACTGGCTGGAGGATGAAGACGCCGACCAAGCTGCCGATTACGAGCGCCACGACGAATTGACGGCGCGCCGCGAATTGTTGGGCGAGGCGATGGACGTGCTCAACGAGCGCGAGCGGGACATCCTGACACAGCGCCGCCTGAACGAGGAGGCTGTCACGCTGGAGGAACTGTCGGGGCAATACGACGTGAGCCGCGAACGGATCCGCCAGATCGAGGTGCGCGCCTTCGAGAAGCTGCAGAAACGCATGCGTACGCTGGCCCAGGAAAAAGGCATGCTTGCCCCCGCCTGACGGCTTGGCAGCGGGCCGTGGTACGCGTATTTCCGGCCCGTCCAGCATTCGAGAGGGGGCGCATGGAAGAAAGTGTCACGGCCGGTGGGCGCAACGGGGCGCGGTTCTGGGTGGTTTTGGTCGTGGTTTGTGTAGCGGCGGCCTGCGCGCCGCGTCACGCGGCGATGCGCGCCGCACCGGACGCGCGCGCCACGATCCTGCCCATCCACGTGGCCACATTGCGCCATCTCGACAGGACCGGTCCCAGCTTCGGGCAGGTCCGCGGGCGCGCGCTCAACTTCTTCCGCGCCGACATCTCGGTACCGCCGACGCACAAGCCCGGCCGCATCGAGTGGCCCGAAGGCCCGCCGGACGCCGCCACCGATTTCGTTGTCACCGACACCGCGATGCAGGCGTCCCGCGCGGCTTTCGCGCGGGAAGTGTACCGCGCCGGCCCGGGGCGCGAAACGCTGGTCTTCGTGCATGGCTACAACAACACCCTGTCCGAGGCGATGTACCGGCTGGCGCAGATCCGGGCCGATTTCGACCTCGACATGCCGTCGGTTCTTTTCTCGTGGCCGTCGGCCGGCGATCCGCGTGGCTATGTCTATGACCGCGACAGCACGCTTTATGCGCGCGATGACCTTGAAACCGTTCTGGCGGGCCTGACGGCCGCACCGGGGAAAAAGGTGTTCCTGCTGGCGCATTCGATGGGCGCGCACCTCGTGATGGAAGCGCTTCGGCAGGCGGCGTTGCGCGGGGACAGGCAATTGCTCAACCGTATCAGCGGAGTGGTGCTGATGTCGCCCGACATTGATCCCGACCTGTTCCGGCGACAGGCCGAGGCGATCGGCCCGCTTCCGCAGCCCTTCATGATCTTCATCTCGCGCCAGGACCGGGCGCTGTCGCTGGCGGGGCTGCTGACGGGGCGCAAGCCCCGGCTGGGGGTGATCGATTCCCCCGGCCAGGTCGCGGGGCTGGGGGTGACGCTGGTGGATTTCACCGCGCTGGCCGACGGCGAGGGGCTCAACCATTTCGTCCCGGTCACCTCGCCGGCCGCGATCACCGTGATCAACGGGATGATCGAGCAAGCCACGCGCGGCGCCCGCGCGTTCGAACGATTCATGGTGCTCAAGGCGCCGGCCGAGGAGTTTTGACGCCCCGGGCCCCGGCGCGCTATGGTAACGGAAAAGGAGGCCGGCATGGCAGGCGGATGGGCGCGAGACGGCGCGGTGAGCGAACAGATCGAGGCGTCGATCAAGGATGAACTGAAGCGCATGCAGGCGCAGACGCGCCCGGTGGGCGAGAGCCTGACGCATTGCGCCGATTGCGAGGAACCCATCCCGCAGGCCCGGCGCGAGGCCCTGCCCGGCGTGAAGCTGTGCATCGACTGCCAACAGGAACGCGACGGCGCGTCGCGGGCGCGCGGCGGGATCAACCGCCGCGGCTCGAAGGACAGCCAGTTGAAGTGAGCGGGCAGGGGCGCTGCCCCTCTTGGCCTGCGGCCAATTCACCCCGGGGTAATTTTCCCGAGAAGAAGCCGCCCTTCGTTTTCCGGCCCGGGCCTGTGGGACGGGCGTGCAGCAGCGCCGGTGAGCGCGTCACTCCTCCATCGCCTCCAGTTCGTCGATCATGCCCTCGATCATGCTCAGCCCCTTGTCCCAGAAAGCCGGGTCCGAGGCGTCGAGGCTGAAGGGCGCCAGCAGTTCCTTGTGATGCTTGGCGCCACCCGCGCGCAGCATGTCGAAATACTTGTCCCGGAAGCCGTCGGGGTTTTCCTCGTACACCGCGTAGAGCGCGTTCACCAGCCCGTCGCCGAAGGCATAGGCGTAGACGTAGAAGGGCGAGTGCACGAAGTGCGGGATGTAGGCCCAGAAGGTCTCATAGCCGTCCATGAACTCGAAGGCGGGCCCGAGGCTCTCGCCCTGAACGCTCATCCAGAGCGCGTTGATGTTATCGGGCGTCAGCTCTCCGCCCCGGCGCGCCGCGTGCAGCTTGCACTCGAAGTCGTAAAAGGCGATCTGCCGCACGACGGTGTTGATCATGTCCTCGACCTTGCCGGCCAGAAGCACCTTGCGTTCCTGGGCGTCGGCGGCGTTGTCGAGCATCCGGCGGAACGTGAGCATCTCGCCGAAGACACTGGCGGTTTCCGCCAGCGTGAGCGGCGTGGCGGACAGCAGCTCGCCCTGGCCGGCGGCGAGCCGCTGGTGCACGCCGTGGCCCAGTTCATGGGCCAGCGTCATCACGTCGCGCGGCTTGCCGAGATAATTGAGCAGGACGTAGGGATGCACGTCGGTGACGGTGGGGTGGGCGAAGGCACCCGGTGATTTGCCGGGTTTTACGCCCGCGTCGATCCAGCCGCGGTCGAAGAAGGGTTCCGCGAGCTCGCCCATGCGCGGATCGAAGGCGGTATAGGCGTTCATCACCGTTTCGCGCGCTTCGGCCCAGTCCACGGTGCGGCGGTCTTCCATGGGCAGGGGGGCATTGCGGTCCCAGACCTGCAGCTTGTCGAGACCCAGCCAGCGGCGCTTGAGCTCGTAGTACCGGTGGCTGAGCCTGGGGTAGGCAGCGACAACCGCGTCGCGCAGCGCCGCGACCACCTCGGGCTCGACGTCATTGGCCAGGTGGCGGCCGGTCTGCGGCGTGGGCATGCCGCGCCAGCGGTCGATCACCTCCTTTTCCTTGGCGCAGGTGTTGTGGACCCGCGCGAAGGTGCGGACGTTCTCGCCGAAGACGCGGGCAAGGGCGTGCGCGGCGGCCGCGCGCCGCGACCGGTCCTGCTCGGTGAGCAGGTTGAGCGTGGCCTCGATGCCCAGTTCCTCGCCATCCACGGCGAAGGTGAGCCCGGCGATCGTTTCGTCGAAGAGCCGCTCCCACGCATCGCCCACGACGCCCATGTCGTGCAGGAATTTTTCCAGCTCGTCCGACAGCTGGTAGGGTTTCATCGCGCGGATCCGCCGGATGACGGGCGCATAGCGTGCCAGATCGGCGTTTTCCGCGTACATCCCTTTCAGCGTGTCTTCCTCCAGCCGGTTCAGTTCCAGCGTGAAGAAGACGAGCGGCGTGGTGTACTCGGTGATCTTTTCCTGGCAATCGGAGAGGAACTTGGCCCGCCCGCCGTCGGTGGTGCATTGCTGATAGCGCAACCCGGCAAACGACATGATGCGCCCGGCGATATTGCTGATCCTTTCGTCACGGCGGATGCAGTCGAGCAGCGCCGTGGCGTCAAGATCGGCCAGCCGGCCCTCGTAGTCGCGGGCGAAATCGGCACATGCCTTTTCCAGCCAGTCGAGGTCGCGCTTGAGTTCCGGCGCGTCCTCGCCCGCGTAGAGATCGCTCAGATCCCATTCCGGCAGGTCGCCGAGGTTGTCACTGCCGGCGGTGGCGTTCGCGTCGAAGGCGGGGCGGATAGCATGGTGCATGAAAACCTCTCTTGCAACTCTGTTCCATGCACATAAGTCTACCGCCCTGCCGGGATCAAGACCGGCGCGACCGATTGCAAAGGGGGCGGTGGATGGCCGAAAGCAGCCCGCGGCAGGACCTGTGCGCCGGGCCGGTCCTGGTTTTCAACGGGTGGCGGCCGGGGCGGACCTCGCTTGCGGCTTTGGTCGTGCGGCCCGAGGGCGCCGAGCCCGGGCCGCTCTCGGCGGCGGGCGGCGAGGTGCCGCCCGAGCGGCTGGCCATGGCGGGCGGTCTCACGGCATGGCGTTACCTGTTCGATTTGCCGGATGACCGGATGGCCTCCTACGCGCTGGAGGGGCAGCGATACGAGGTCGCGGCCGATCTGACCGGGGACCTGAGGATCGGGTACGTATCCTGCAACGGCGAGGAACACGGGGACATCCGGCGCGACCCGGGGGAGCGCAATGCCATGTGGTGCCGGCTGGCCGAGGAGCATGGGGTGGCGCCGCTCAACCTGCTGCTGCACGGTGGCGACCAGATTTACGCGGACGAGGTGACGCAGGCCCATGCACTGACCCGTGGCTGGCCGGACGACGTGCCGCTGCACCCTGATGGCGCGACACTGCGCGGGGCGCGCGAGGCGCTGCGCGCCGCGTTCTTCCGCCGCTACACCGCGCTCTATGCCCTGCCCGGGTTTGCTGATCTTGCTGCGCGTGTGCCCTCGCTGGCCATGTGGGATGATCACGACATCTGTGATGGCTGGGGTTCCCTGCCCGGGGGTGTCTGCGACAGCGAGGCGGGACAGGTGCTGTTCGGCGCGGCGCGCGAGGCGTTCCTCGTTTTCCAGCAGGGCGCCGCGCCTGATCGGCTGCCTGATGGTGCGGGGGGTGGCAGCACGCTGGGCCGGCGAGCCGATCTGCCCGGGCTGTCGGTGCTGGCGCCCGACCTGCGGTCGGAACGGCGGCGCGACAGGATCATGGGGCCGCAGGGCTGGCGGCGGTTCGAGAACTGGCTGTCGGGCGGTGACCTGCCGCGGCGGGTTTTGCTGATGTCGAGCGTGCCGCTGCTGGGGCCGCGCCTGTCCTTGCTGGAACGGGTCATGCTGCTGACGAACCGCATGGAAAAATACGAGGACGACCTGCGCGACCAGTGGCAGAGCCGGGCGCATCGACGGGAATGGCAGCGGATGCTCAAGGAGGTACTGGCGATCCACGAGACCGGCAAGACGCGTATCACGGCGCTGTCGGGCGAGATTCACCTGGCTACGCATGCCACGATGGCGGCGCGGGGCGCACCCGTGCACCAGCTTGTCGCGTCGGGCATCGCGCATCGCGCGCCGCCCCGGGAATGGGCCTGGGTTCTGGACGCGCTGGCGCGTTTCGGTGAGGCGCCGCTGCCGGAGCATCCCGTGCGGCTGCACGCCTTGCCGGGCCGGCGTGGTATCTACACGGCCGAACGGAATTTCCTGCTGCTGGAGCGTCACGGGGACGAATGGCGCGCGGCGTGGGAACTTGAAAAATCCGGGCGCACGGGGTGGCTGCCGATCTGACCGCGCGTATCAGCCGTAATGTTCAAGCATGTCCTGAAGGTCGGCCAGCGTGTTGGCCTCGGCGGGCGCCTTGTCATGGCGCCAGCGTTTCATGCGCGGAAATCGCAGGGCGACACCGGATTTGTGCCGGGGGCTTTCGTGGATGCCCTCGAACGCGATCTCGAAAACATGCTCGGGCCGCACCTGCCGGACGGGGCCGAAGCGTTGCAGCGTGTTCTTGCGGACCCAGGCGGTGATGTTGCGGAACTCGGCGTCTGTCAGGCCCGAATAGGCCTTCGTGAACGGCACGAGTTCTTCCCCGTGCCAGACTGCGAAAGTGAAATCGGTGAAAAGGTTCGCGCGCCGCCCGTGCCCCTGCTGGGCATAGATCATCACCGCGTCCAGCGTCAGGGGGGCGAGCTTCCATTTCCACCAGTCACCCTTCTTGCGGCCGGCATGGTAGGGGCTGTCGGCACGTTTGAGCATCAGCCCCTCGGCCCGGTTGTCGCGCGCCGCGGCCCGGGTTCGCGCAAGACTGGGCCAGTCATCGAACGCGATCAGGGGGGAGCGGCGGACCGGCGCGTCGTCGGGCAGGTCCGCGAGCATCCGGTCGAGCGCGACGCGCCGTGTGGCAAACGGGCTTGCGCGCAGGTCGGCGCTGTTTTCTTCCAGCAGGTCATAGGCCAGCAGGATCACCGGCGCCTCGTGCAGCAGCTTCCGGGGCACCATCTTGCGCCCGATGCGCTTTTGTAACGCGTTGAAAGGCAGTGGTCGCGTTCCGTCCCAGGCGACGATTTCGCCATCGAGAACCGTGCCGGGCGGGATGAAGTCGCGCGCGCGGGCCAGTTCGGGAAAGCGGTCGGTCATCAGGTCTTCCCCGCGCGACCAGACGAAATGCGACCCGCCCCGCACGATGAGCTGGCCGCGGATGCCGTCCCATTTCCACTCCGCGCGCCAGTCTGACGGCGCGCCCAACGTCTCGGGCGGGGTATCGTCCAGACCGTGCGCAAGACAGAATGGATAGGGCCGCGACAGGTTCGTGCCGGCGTCGGGCGACTCGATCAGGGCGCGGTAACTGGTGCTGTCCGGTGTCCAGTCGCCCATCAGGCGATGTGCCAGCTCGGCCTCTTCCCGGCCCGTTGCCTGCGCCAGCGCGCGGGTCATCAGTTTGCGGCTGACGCCGACGCGGAAACCACCGGTAAGCAACTTGTTGAAAACCAGCCGTTCCTGCGCGTCCAGCCGGCTCCACGCGTCAAGGATGGCCGCGCGCCGCGCGTCGTCCTCGGCCCCTTCCAGCGCGCGAAGCCGCGCGATCCACGTGGCAAGATTGTCGTCGTGGCTCTCGGTCGGTGGCGGCAGGACAAGCGCGATCGTCTCGGCCAGGTCGCCGACGATGGAATAGCTTTCCTCGAACAGCCAGAGCGGGATCCCCGCACGCTCGGCCGCCCATTCCCGCAACCTGGTCGTGGTGATCGCCCTGCGCGGCCGGCGCCCCGAGAACAGCGCGATCGTCCACAGCTTGTCCGCCTCGGGGGCCTCGTGGAAATACCGGGCCAGCGCGGTTGTCTTGGTACCCGTCTTGGTGGTCTGGTCGATGGTGGTATAGAGCGCGGCGAAGCGTTTCATGACGCCTCCCCGCTGTCGAGCGTCTCGCCCGTGAACTCGGTCGTCACGATGCTTGCGTGATGCCCGCAAGAGTTCAGCCATTGCGCGAAGACATCAGTATAACCGTGCGTAACATATATATTTTCGGCGCCCGTGTCCTTGATTGCGCTGTTCAGTCCGGCCCAGTCCGCGTGGTCGGATATGACGAAGCCGCGATCAACGCCACGGCGCCGTCGAACCCCGCGTAGCCGCATCCAGCCCGAGGCAAACCCTGTCGAGGCCGGGCGGAACCGGCGCGCCCAACTGCTGCCAAGCGCGCCGGGTGGTGCGAGGATCAGCGCGCCCGGGTGGGCGCTTGCGTCGGTGTCGGGCGTGACATGGGTGGTTGCCGGCAGGCGCAACCCCTGTGCGCGCAGCACGCCGTTCGTATTCTCCACGGCGCCGTGCGTCAGGATCGGCCCGATTGACGGATCGAGCAGCGACAGCACGCGTTGCGCCTTGCCAAGCGCGTAGGCCCCCAGCAGGCTGAACCGGCCCTCGGCGGCGTTTGCGGCCCACCACGTGTTGAGGTCGCGCGCGACCTGCGCCTCGTCCGGCCATGTGAACACGGGCAGGCCGAAGGTGCATTCGGTGATGAAGCTGTGGCAGCGCACGGGCTCGAACGGTTCCGACAGGGCGTCCGCGTCGGTCTTGTAGTCCCCGGAAACGACCCAGACCTCGCCGCCCACCTCGATGCGGATCTGGGCCGAGCCGGGCACGTGGCCGGCCGGGTGGAACGACACGCTGGCGCCGCCGATCCGGCACGGCTCGCCATAGCGCAGCGTGTCAAGCGCGATGTCGCCCAGCCGATGGCGCAACACGGGGGCGGCGGCGTCGGTCGCCATGTAGCGCGCGTGGCCCGGTCGCGCGTGATCGGCGTGGCCATGCGTGATCAGGGCGCGGTCCACGGGCTGCCAAGGGTCGACGTGAAAGTCGCCTGCAGGGCAATAGATGCCGCGCGGTGTGAATTCCAAGACCATTGCCCGAGGATAGCCCGGCCCTGCCCGGTGGCCAGCCCCTTGCGGATGATGGCGGTGCCGTTATTGTGGCGGTGATTTCAGCTTGGGGGGCGACATGCGATTTGTCAGATACGGGGAACCGGGGCAGGAAGCGCCGGGAATGCTGGATGCCGACGGGCAGGTGCGTGACCTGCGGGGCATCGTGCCCGACATTGCCGGCCCGGTTCTGGAAGAGTTGCCGCGCGTCGATCCCGAGGGGCTGCCGCTGGTCGACCCGGCAACGCGGCTTGGCCCGCCCGTGGGGCAGGTGGGCAAGTTCATCGGTATCGGGCTCAACTATTCGGACCACGCCGCGGAAACCGGCATGGAGCCGCCGGAACATCCCATCGTCTTCATGAAGGCCACGTCCTCGATCGTCGGGCCGAACGATGACGTCTGCCTGCCGCGTGATTCGCGGCATTCCGACTGGGAGGTCGAGCTGGGCGTCGTGATCGGCAAGCCTGCGAAATACGTGACCGAGGCCGAGGCGCTGGACCACGTGGCCGGATATTGCATCGTCAACGACGTGTCCGAACGCAAGTTCCAGTCCAAGCTGTCGGGCCAGTGGACAAAGGGCAAGAGTTGCGACACGTTCGGCCCTGTTGGCCCTTGGCTTGTCACGCCCGAGATGGCCGCTGACCCGCGGGACATGCACCTGACGCTGGACGTCAACGGCGAGCGCATGCAGACCGGGCATACCGGCACAATGATCTTCACGGTGGCTCAGATCATCGCCCATCTGAGCAGCATCATGAGCCTGCAACCGGGCGACATCATCGCCACCGGCACGCCGCCGGGCGTCGGCATGGGGCGGGACCCTAAGCGCTTCCTCGACGCTGGCGATGTGATGACGCTGGAGGTGTCGGGCCTTGGCCGTCAGTGCCAGACCGTTCGTCGCGACGGCTAGGGGTGTCGGCTTTACCATCGAAGAAATCACAGATTGACCGCGCGATGGCATCGCGTGTCGCGGCGTCCTCCATCAGCACCTCGTGGCGGCCGGCGTTGATCGTTTCCAGCTTTCCGCCCGGCCAGCGCGCCATGCGCTCATGGATGCGGCCGACATCCACGATTTCCTCCGCGTCGCCCACGAGCGTCAGGCAGGGCAGGGGCGGCGACGGCTTCCGCCGGAGCGCCCGGCATTCGCTGAGCGCCTCGTGCAGCCAACGCAGGCTGGGGCCCCCTAGGCCCAGTTCCGGATGCGCTTCGAGGTGGCGGATCATGTGGTCGTACATGTCCCTGTCACGGGTCAGCTTGTTGGTCTCGAACGGCTCGGACAACACGTAACTTTCCGGCTCCGTGCCCGGCGCGTAGGCGTGGCCCATGCCGATCTTGCGGCTGCTCCATGACAGCGACCACGCCACGGGGCGCAGCGCGTCGGCCATCTGGATGCCCCACATCGGCCCGGAAAAGACACAGGCGGCGACGGGCAGGCCCTCCATCACCGCGCGCAGGCCGATGCAGCCGCCCATCGAATG
Source organism: Roseovarius halophilus (ex Wu et al. 2025) (assembly GCF_047086965.1). NCBI lineage: Bacteria > Pseudomonadati > Pseudomonadota > Alphaproteobacteria > Rhodobacterales > Roseobacteraceae > Roseovarius > Roseovarius halophilus (ex Wu et al. 2025). The sequence goes on from NZ_JBKOTX010000026.1 coordinate 20,081, forward strand.
TGCCAACAGGTAGAACGGGCGCGGCAGGTCGAGCACCTCCGCCGCGTCGAGCAAGGCGGCGACATCGCTTTGGTAGTCTTGGAAGGCATGTACGTGGCCCACCATCGGATCGTCCAGCATCCTGTCGGCAAGCCCTTGTCCGCGCCAGTCAATGGCGATCGTGGCAAAGCCGCAAGCCGCGAGGTCAGCGGCCGTGCGCCCGTATTTCTCCGCGTATTCCGAGCGTCCCGGAAACAGCAGGATCGTGCCCTTCTCGGCTTGCCGGGCCCAGGCAGCGATGCGTACACGCATGCCATCGCGTGCGGTCAGCCACCATGCATTTCCATCGTCCGGACCCTCTGCAATGTCGTCGAAGAAGGGCGCGCGTTCCATCAGCCCAGAACGCTGCCCAGTTTCATGGCGAGTCCCATGTCGCCGTCAACCGAAAGCTTGCCGCTCATGAAGGCGGCAGTCGGGTCGAGGTCGCCCTCGAGGATGGCCTGAAAGGTGTCGGCGTCCGCGCTCAGCGTCACGTCGGCATCGCCATCCTCGGCGCGGGCGCCGTTGCCGTCCACCATGATCGCGCCCTCGCCGTCGATCATGAACTTGGCCGACCCATCGAAACCATCGCCACCCATCTTGTCGTTCAGTGCCGCCACGGCGGATGTGACCACGTCACTCATCAGCGTCTCCTCCAGCATTTTGAAACGCCGGGGTTTGATTTCCGGCGCGTTGAGATACACTCCAACGTTATGAGAGTACTTGGTGGCAATCTCAACATTATCGTTGCGGCACTTGCAGTGGTCATCCTGATCGCGCAGCCGCTCAGGGCGGCCGACGAGGATCGCCTCGACAATTTGCTGGCGGACCTGAAGACGGCGGAACCGGCCGATGCGCGCCGCATCGCCAAGGAAATCCAGCTTGAATTGTCGAAATCCGGGTCGCCCGCGATGGACCTGCTGCTCAAGCGCGGGCGCGATGCACTAAAAGCGGGCGATTCGCGCAAGGCCATCGGTTTCTTCACCGCGCTGACCGATCACGCGCCCGAGTTTGCCGAGGGCTGGCACATGCGCGCCATCGCGTACGCCAAAGCCGATCTCTATGGCCCGGCGATCGCCGATCTCGAGCGGGCACTTGCCTTGCGCCCCCGACACTTCAACGCGATCTTCAGCCTCGGCAGCATGATGGAAGAGGTGAACCGCCCGGCGATGGCGCTTGATGCCTATCGACGCGCCTTGGCTATACATCCGTATCACGAAGGCTTATCTGGAGCGGTGGAACGCGTCGCGCCCGAGGTGGGTGGCGCGGATCTCTGACAAAGGGAATACCCGAGATGGCCGAGCAGGCGAGAACCCTCGCGGTTCTGGGGCCAACGAACACAGGCAAGACCCATTTCGCAATCGAGCGTATGCTGGGCCACAGGACGGGCGTCATCGGTTTGCCGCTGCGCCTGCTGGCGCGCGAGGTCTATGACCGGATCAAGGCGCTACGCGGCCCGTCGGTCGTGGCGCTTGTCACCGGCGAGGAACGCATCGTCCCCGACCGCGTGCAGTACTGGGTCTGTACCGTCGAGGCGATGCCGGAGGGGCTGGGCGCCGATTTCGTGGCGATCGACGAAATACAGCTTTGCGCCGACCCCGAGCGCGGCCACGTCTTCACCGATCGGCTGCTGCGGATGCGCGGCCAGCACGAGACGCAGTTCCTCGGCAGTCACACCATGCGCGGCGCCATCGCGGCGCTTGTCCCCGGCGTTGAGTTCCTGAGCCGGGAGCGGATGTCGCAGCTTTCGTATTCAGGTTCCAAAAAGATAAGCAAGATGCCTCCGCGTAGCGCAATCGTTGGTTTTTCGGTTGATAATGTGTATGCCACCGCGGAGCTGCTGAAACGTCAGAAAGGCGGCGCGGCAGTGGTGATGGGGGCGTTGTCCCCGCGCACGCGGAACGCGCAGGTCGAGCTCTACCAGAATGGCGATGTCGATTACCTCGTGGCCACGGATGCCATCGGCATGGGGCTCAACCTCGATATCGACCACGTGGCGTTCTCGTCGCTGTCCAAGTTCGACGGCCGCCGCATGCGGCCTCTTGCCCCGAACGAACTGGGCCAGATCGCCGGTCGGGCGGGGCGGGGCATGCGCCACGGCACCTTCGGGGTGACGGGCGAAGCGCCCGAACTGGCAGACGAGGTGGCGCAGGCCATCATGGACCACCGCTTCACACCGATACGCAAGCTCGAATGGCGCAACGCGGCCCTGCAATTCGGCAGCGTGGACCGGCTGATCGCATCGCTGGAGCAAAAGCCGCAGGACTTGTGGCTGGCCCGCGCGCGGGAAGCCGATGATCTCGGCGCGCTCAAGACCCTCGCCCACGAGGCCGAAGTTCGCGCGCGGGCCTCGGACGGGCCGTCGGTGCGCCTGCTCTGGGATGTGTGCCGCATCCCGGATTTCCGCGGCATCAGCCATGCCGAGCATGCCGGTCTCCTGCGCACGATATACGGTGATCTGCACGAACACGGCCGGATCGGCGAAGAATGGCTTGCCCGGCAGATCCGCAGGCTTGACCGCACCGATGGCGACATTGACACATTGTCGAAACGTCTGGCCTATATCCGAACGTGGACATACGTGGCGCAGCGAAAAGGCTGGGTTCGGGACGAAATCCATTGGCGCGAGGCCACGCGCGCGATAGAAGACCGCCTGTCGGATGCCCTGCACGGGGCGCTGACACAAAGATTTGTGGATCGGCGCACGTCGGTGCTGCTGCGCCGGCTCAAGCAGAAGGAGGCCATGGTGGCCGAAGTGAACGACAATGGTGATGTGACGGTCGAGGACGAATTCGTCGGCCGCCTCGAAGGCTTCCGCTTCATCCAGGACAAGGCGGCAGCGGGGAAGGAGGCCAAGACCCTTGCGCAGGCCAGCCTACAGGCGCTCGCGCCGCATTTCCACCTCAAGGCTGACAGGTTCTACAACGCGCCCGATACCGAGATCGATTTCACCGAACAGGGCGGTCTGATGTGGGGCGAGCAGGCGGTTGGCAAGCTGAAAGCGGGCGCCGATCCGCTAAAGCCCGAGGCGGTTGCCTTCGTCGATGACGCCGCGGGCGATGACGTGGCGCGCAAGGTCCAGCGTCGGTTGCAGCATTTCATTGATCGGAAGGTCGCGACGCTTTTCGAGCCGCTCCTGAACATCCAGCGCGACGAGGCGCTTACCGGCCTTGCGCGCGGGTTCGGCTTCCAGATGGTCGAGGCCATGGGCATCATCCCGCGCGGCGACGTGGCCGACGAGGTGCGCGCGCTCGATCAGGACGCGCGCGGCCAGCTGCGCAAGCACGGCGTGCGCTTCGGGCAGTTCACGATCTTCATGCCGCTTCTGCTGAAACCCGCGCCGACCCGGCTGCGGCTGGTGCTGTGGTCCTTGGCGCAGGGTCTCGACACGTTCCCCGAATCGCCCCCGCCGGGTCTTGTCACCGTGCCGGCGGCCGAAGGCGTGCCGCGCGGCTATCATTCCATGGCAGGCTATCGCGCGGCTGGCACCCGGGCCATCCGCATCGACATGCTGGAACGGCTGGCCGACATGCTGCGCAATCAGGACAGCCGGGCCGGGTTCGAGGCGACAGCCGACATGCTGTCGATCACCGGCATGACGCTGGAACAGTTCGCGGACCTGATGCAGGGGCTGGGATACCGCGCGGAACGCGGCGAACGCGAGAAGGTCAAGCCGGTCGACGCGGCCATGGCCGATGCGCCGGTACCGGCTGATGAAACCCCGGCGGGCGGCGAACCGGACACGGCCGCCGACGCGGTGGAAACGATCCCCGACGAGGGCGCCGCGCCCGTCGTCGCGCCACCGCCGCAGGAGCCTGAAGCCGCGGCCGATCTTCCCGCCACGCCGGAGCACGAAGCCGTCCCCGGCACGGCCCCGGATGCGGATGCGCCCGAAACCGAGGTTTTCTTCACCTTCACCTGGGCCGGGCGCGCGCGGGGCGGCGGCCGGCCGCAGGGGCAGCAGAAGCCCAAGGGCGCCAAGGGTAAACCCAAGGGCAAGGGAAAGCCGCGCCAAGAGCGGGAAAAGGGGCCGAAATCCTTCTCGGCCAAGCCCGAGAAGAAGGACAAGATCGACCCCGACAACCCCTTCGCCGCTGCGCTGATGGGCCTGAAGGACAAGCAGTAAGGCGCCGCCGTGGCGGACGATCCCCGTATCCGGCTGGACAAGTGGCTGTGGTACGCGCGTTTTTTCAAGACGCGCAGCCTTGCCGCCCGGCAGGTCAGTGGCGGGCATGTCCGGGTCAATGGCACGCGGGTGGCCAAGCCGGCCTTCGCGATCGGCCCGGACGACGTTCTGACCTTCACGCAAGCGCACGAGGTGCGCGTGATCAGGGTTCTTGCCCCCGGCGACCGTCGCGGCCCGGCGCCCGAGGCGCGCGCGCTTTATGACGATCTCAGCCCGCCGTCCAAGCGGGAAAGCATCCCGCCCAACCCGAAATACGAAGGAAAAGGGCGGCCGACGAAGCGCGACCGACGTAAACTCGACCGGAAAGATCCCGGAGCGCTTGATTGATCCCGGCTGCTGGATTAGGTCATGCCCGACCCAGCCAAAAACGAGACGCGCATGACTTATATCGTCAACGACAATTGTATTGAGTGCAAGTATACCGACTGTGTCGAGGTTTGCCCCGTTGACTGTTTCTACGAGGGCGAGAACATGCTGGTCATCCACCCGGACGAATGCATCGATTGCGGGGTTTGTGAACCCGAATGCCCCGCTGATGCGATCCGCCCGGACACCGAGCCGGAGATGGAGAAGTGGGTGGAATTCAACCGCAAGTACGCCGAGATGTGGCCGGTGATCATCACCAAGAAGGATCAACTGCCGAAGGCCGAAGACCGTGACGGCGAGGATGGCAAGCTCGAGAAATACTTCTCCGAGGCGCCGGGCGAAGGCGGCTGACCCCGCGGCGTATGAGGGGCGATTCGTTTCTTTTCAGGTCCGCGGTCGGGCGCGTTGACTTAAGTTAATGCGCTTAGCCCTTGTTAACCCTTTCAAAACCGGGTGATGGTCTTGCACGGACTTCCGCAAGCCCCATCTTTATGCTACAGTGTTGTGACAAATGTAGACCGCTGCCTGATATCCATTCACCCCCGCCATGGTCGGGGCATGGATTTCTTTGCGTCACTGGAGGTTGCGCCACCGGCCGTGCCGACCGTGGGTGTCATCTTTACGTTGTCACCGGCAGTATTGCGAGGAAGACCTGAATGAGCAAGACCAAAAAGTCCGAGTTTCACCCTGACGACTACGTGGTGTATCCGGCCCATGGCGTAGGCCAGATCGTTTCGATCGAGGAGCAGGAGATCGCCGGTATCAAGCTGGAACTTTTCGTGATCTCCTTCGAGAAGGACAAGATGACGTTGCGGGTGCCGATTAACAAGGCGACCGAAATCGGCATGCGCAGCCTGTCGAGCCCGGATGTCGTGTCCAAGGCGATGGTCACGCTCAAGGGCAAGGCCAAGGTCAAGCGCGCGATGTGGTCCCGCCGCGCACAGGAATACGAGCAAAAGATCAACTCGGGCGACCTGATCGCGATCGCCGAGGTCGTACGTGACCTGCACCGCGCGGATGATCAGCGCGAACAGAGCTATTCCGAACGGCAGTTGTACGAGGCCGCGCTCGAACGTCTCACGCGCGAGGTTGCCGCCGTCAGCGGGGGCGACGAATTGCAGGCGGCCAAGCAAGTGGACGAGGTTCTGGTCTCACGCGCCGCGTGACGGCACAATCCGCGCCGGGAATCCGAACCGCGCCATGTGATCATGGCGCGGTTTTGTTATCCGGTCGATCCGGTCGCCGCGGCCATTGAAACCAGGACCGCGATTTCCGCCATTTGCTGGGTGGCGCCCAGAATGTCGCCCGTCTGTCCCCCGATCCTCGCCCGGGCCCATGCGCCGAGGGTGAGCGTGCTCAACACGACCCAGAACAAGGGCGCAACTGCGGTCCAACCGACAAGCAGGATCGCTACAGCGACGCCGAGAGCAAGCGCCAGCCCCGAGGCGTGCCGCGTAACGCGCCCGACATGATGCGAAAGCCCCGACTCCCGCGCATGGGGCAGGGCGGCCATCGGTACCGTCATGGCGGCGCGTGACAGCACGCCGGCCACGATAAGGGCGGCAACGGCGGCGGCCGGCCCTGCCTCGAAAAGCTGCGCCAGCGCGGTCCATCGCGCCAGTCCCGTGCACAGCAAGGCGAGAACCCCGTAGGTGCCGATATGGCTGTCCTTCATGATTTCCAGTCGCCGCGTCCGGGTCCAGCCGCCACCGATCCCGTCGGCGGTATCGGCCAAGCCGTCCTCGTGCAGGGCACCGGTGGCGAGGATCTGGGTGACAAGCGCGACGAGGGCCGACAAGGGCGCCGACAGGCCAAGCGACAGCCCGGTGAGCCCTGCCAGCGCGCCCAGTCCGGCAGTCACGATGCCGACCAGCGGATAAGCCCACGCCGCGCGCGCGGCGCGGTGCCCGGCCTCGACATGTATTGGCAACCGGGTCAGCAATGCCATTGCCAAGGGGAAATCGGCGGCGTGAACAAGGGCGTCGTCGCTTTTGGCCATGCAAGCCCCTTTTTCGGCTGTGTCCCCGATTTCCCTGCGATACACAGATGCCCGGAAACATGCAATGAGACCCGCGATGGACGACGACATCACCACGCTCGATGCCTTTACCGAGATCCTGCGCCGTCTGCCGGGACCGGATGACGGCGCCCGGACGGGCGCCGCCGCGCGGAACGGGCAGCTGACCAAACCGCCGGGCGCGCTCGGGCGGCTGGAGGAACTGGCACAGTGGTATTGCGCGTGGCGCGGTGACCCTCGCGCCGTGTCGCGCGCACCGCAGGTCATCATCTTTGCCGGCAATCACGGGGTGACGGCGCAGGGCATCTCGGCCTTCCCCCCCGAGGTGACGTCGCAGATGGTCCGGAACTTCCGCACCGGGGGCGCCGCGGTCAATCAGTTGGCAGGTGCGTTCGGCGCACAGGTCGATGCTGTCGAGTTGTCGCTCGACCGGCCCACCGCCGATATCACCGCCGGCCCGGCAATGACCGAGGCGGAATGCCTCGAGGCGCTGAAGACCGGCTGGCAATCCGTCGACGCGGGGTCGGATTTACTGGTCGTGGGCGAGATGGGCATCGGCAACACGACGCCCGCGGCGGCCATCGCGCTGGCGCTCCACGGTGGGCAGGCACGTGATTGGACGGGCCGGGGCACCGGGCTCGATGACGACGGGATGACTCGCAAGCAAGAGGTGGTCGCGCGCGCGGTCGCGGCCAACACGGCGGCGCGCGGTGACGGGCTGACGGCGCTTCGCTGCCTCGGCGGGCGCGAACTGGCGGCCATGTGCGGCGCCATCGTCAGGGCGAGGACCCTGCGCATCCCGATGATCCTCGATGGGTTCATCTGTACCGCGGCGGCGGCCTGTCTGGAAGCGGTGCGCCCCGGTGCCCTTGATCATGCCGTGGCCGGGCACGAAAGCGCCGAAGGAGGGCATGCGCGGTTGCTGGCCGTTCTGGGCAAGCAGCCGCTTCTGGCGCTCGGCATGCGGTTGGGCGAAGGTTCGGGCGCTGCGCTGGCCATCGGCATACTGCAGGGGGCCTTGGCATGTCATTCAGGCATGGCCACCTTCGACGAGGCGGGGGTCACCGGCGGTTGATCCGGCCCGGCGCTGTGGACAAGTGTCCGGTCCTGCGGTGACCCCAGTCTTGGCCTGTGGGCAAGACGACGGTTTCGAGGGTTTCGCGAAGCGTCACGATTGCTGATTTGAAACCGGTCTCGCCTGCTGTCAGCCGCGGGCGGAGCTTTCGTCGTCGGTCTCGACCTCGCTTTCTTCGAGCTGCGACAGCAGCATCGTCTCCAGCTCCCGCTCCAGTTCACGGGCGCGGGCGATATAGGCCGGGTTCTCGATGGTCGGAATATCCGGGTTCCATAGCGCTGCCAGCTCACGCACCGAAAGCCTGTCGTGCTGGTAGAAGGTTTTTTCCAGCTCGCTTGCCTCGAATTCGGTCAGGCCCATGTTTTCCAGCACATAGCGTCCGGCCCTCAGGGAACTGTCGAAAACCTCGCGGACGATGTCATCGGCCCCCGCCTGGTAGAGACGGAAAACATGTGTCCGGTTCCGGGCCCGCGCGACGATGTGCAGATCGGGTCGCTCCCGGCGGGCGAAGGCCACCAGACGCGTCGTCTGGTCGGGGTTGTCGAGCGCCGCCACGAGAACCTTGGCTTCCTCCAGACCGGCGGCGTGCAACAATTCGGGCCGTGTCGGATCGCCGAAGAACCCCTTGACCCCGAAGCGCCGCATCCGCTGAATGGCGGCAAGATCATGGTCAAGCACCACCGTGCTGAAGCCGCTTGAGCGTACGAGCCGGTTGACGATCTGACCGAAGCGCCCGATCCCGGCGATGATCACCGCGCCCTGCCTGTCGATATCGTCCGGTTCGGGCGCGGTTTCCCCGCTTTCCTTGAAACGCCGCGACACCCAGTCGTGCAGGATGAACAGCAGCGGCGTGATGAGCATCGTGAGCCCCACGACCAGCAACAGAGTCTCACCCATCTGCGGGGGCAGCACGTTCTGCTGGTTCGAGAACGCGATCAGGACGAAGCCGAATTCGCCCGCTTGCGAAAGCGACAGCGTGAAGAGCCAGAGACTGCGCCGCCGCAGGCCGAAGGCACGCCCGAGCAAATAAAGGATCACGCCCTTGAGAATGATGATCGACAGCGCCAGCCCCAGCACCACGAATGTCTGCCCCAGCAGGATCGAGAAATTTATCCCGGCCCCGACGGTGATGAAGAAAAGCCCCAGCAGCAGCCCCTTGAACGGCGCAATGTCGCTTTCAAGCTCGTGCCGGAACTCGCTGGAGGCCAGCACCACACCGGCAAGGAACGCGCCAAGGGCAGGGGAGAGCCCCACGAGGTTCATCAGGAAAGCGATCCCCAGTACGATCAGAAGGGCCAGTGCCGTGTACATCTCGCGCAGGCGCGCGGCATGGATGAATCGGAAAACGGGCCGGGTCAGGTAGATCCCCGTCAGGATGATGGCCGCCACGATACCAATCGTCACGAGGGTCACGCCCCAGCCGGGCAAGCCCTGAATGAAGGAGAACGCGATCTCGTGCGCGCCGGCTTTTTCACTTGTCGCGGCGCTTGCGTGCCGTTCGAGGGTTTCGCCCAGCACCATATCGGGCGGTTTCGGCAGCGCCAGCAGGGGCAGCAGCGCCAGCATCGGGATCACGGCGATGTCCTGTGTCAGCAGCACCGAAAAGGCGGACCGGCCGCCGCCCGTCTGCATCAGGCCTTTCTCGCTGAGCGTTTGCAGGACAATGGCGGTCGAGGACAGGGCAAAGATCATGCCGATCGCCAGTGCCACGCTCCATTGCATGTCCAGCGCCATGGCACCGATCATCACGGCAAGCGTGGTGATCGCGATCTGCAAGCCACCCAGCCCGAGAAGCCGGTGCCGCATGTCCCAAAGCGCCCTCGGCTCCAGTTCCAGCCCGATCAGGAACAGCATCATCACGACGCCGAATTCCGCGAAATGCTGCAACTCCGCCGTTTCGTGGCCGCCCACAAGACCCAGAACGGGGCCGATGACGATACCGGCCATCAGGTATCCCAGAACCGACCCGAGCCCCAGCCGTGACGCGATCGGGACCGCGATCACCGCGGCGGCCAGAAAAACCGTTGCTTGAAACAGAAAGCCTGTCATCGGCCCGTACCGCCGGCCCAATCAGGAAATGCCATGCGTTGCGCCACGCTCCTGTCTCAGCCCCGCGGCATCCGCAGCACCACGCTGCGGCCGCGCTTGGTGTAAAGCAGACGGTCATCGTCGATGGCAGAAACGCGACCGCCATCCAGACGGTCGCCCACCTGCACTTTGCGATAGCGACCGTTCGAAAGGCGCACGAGGGCGCGGCGGCTGTTCGGGGTGCCATACACGCCGATCAGGTTGAGCCGTCTGAGCCGCATGGCGTTACGCTCGGTCGCGCGTCGCGCGACCGACGCGGTGGTCGGGATGTTCGGGCTTGCCCGCTGTGCGGCGCTGACCGGTTCGGACTGTCGGTTCGCCCGCGTCTCGCCCACGATCTGCTGGAAATCGCCGGGCCGCGTATTCGGTTTGAGTGACGCGGCGATCGCCTGCGGTGTCGGATCCTCGAAGGCTGCGGTGGTGTCGCCGTCGTTTTCCGGCTCGCTCGCCGCCGTGGCTTGCGCGGCCTGCGCGCGCTGTCCGATAGCCTCGGGGCGTATCCGTGGCCCGAGCTCGGCCAGTTCACGCCGCGTCCGCCCGCCGAGGAAGCCACGCTCGTTCAATTCCGACAGGTCATCGGGGCGCAGGCGCGGGCGGACCGTTGCAAGGGCCGGGTCGATTTCGATGGCGTCGGCAAGCGCGGCTGTCTCGGGGCGCGCGGGCGTGGGGGGCGGCGTTAACGGCGGTCCGCCGGCAAAGACGCGGATGCCGTCGGGCGTCATCGCCCCATCCTCGGTGGCGCGCACGAGGCCCCGCTCGTCGAAGTCGAAGCGCGTGCCGGGGGCCGGTGGCGACACGGGCGTCGGCGGGCGCTTGCCCGCTCGCGTCGCGTTCGGGTCGGGCAGGGCGACGGCATCGCGAATGTCCAGCGGCGCGTCGATCGATGTCTGGTAGATATCCTCGGTGTCGCCGGCCCGCGGCGCGCTTGGCACCTCGGGGGCGCGCTGCCAGATACCTGTGGCGGCGTACCGCGCGCGCGCCGCGTCCGGTGACAGGTCGTCCAGCGCGGGCCGCATCGCGGGGGCTGATGTCTCTTCGGGCGCGGGCGCTTCGATGTCTGCCCCTTCAGGCTCGGGTTTCGCCTCCGCAAAATTGTCGGCGTCGGCAAGATTTTCTTCCGTTGCGAGTTCAGGCGCGACGGTGGCGCTGTCGGGTTGCGGCACGTCCGGCGATGCGTCGGCCTGCGATTCAGACGGTGTGGCCGTTTCAGCGCTGTCAGGCGCCTGTGCGGCTTTCGCCTCTTCCTGCGCGGGCTCCAGAAGCCGTGCAAGGCCGCCATCAATGGAGACTGCGGCCCAGATACCGACCGCCGCGAGCAGAAACAGGAAAAACAGGGTCAGGAAAATGCCCAGACGGCGCGGGGCCCGCGCCGCGGATGACGGTTCGCGGGCGCCAAAGATCGTCATGCGCTGCTTTTCATCCATCGACGGGTCGATCGCGCCGGCCTGCCCGCCGGCGGTGCCGCGCTGATCCGCGGCCTCGGTCAGCGACGCGGCGATCGACGCGGCGCTCGGCGTGGCGGGGACCTCGTCATCGGTCGTCTCCGGCCCTGGCATCGGCGTCGGGCCTGCCGGGGCGCGCTCCGCCCCGCCGATGCGGGGCGAAGTGTCGGCACCGTCATCATCGCGGCGGGCGCGGATGCTGGTGAATTTCACCTCCTCTGCGCCGGGCTTCGGGGCGTCCTGACCGGCGGGGTCGTCGCCCGGTTTCGGATCTGCGCTGGACGCCACCGCGGCGGTGTCTTCGGCCGTGCCGCCCGCAGGCTCATCGTCGCCAGCGGGGGGCGCGTCCGTGCTTGTGGCTGCGCTCCGCCCGGTGGCTCCTCCCGTCGTATCTGCATCGGTGTCCGCGGCAGCCGGCGCGGTGACCGGGCCTGTTTCGGCAACCGTTGTGTCGGGGTCCGGCATGTGCGCAGCCCCCATGATGCGGATCGGGGCCTCGTCTGGCTCGAAAGCCTCCGCATTGTCGAGCACGCCGGCGGCATGGGCCGTGAGGCCGAAAAACGGCTCCCCCGCGAAACTGTCTTCCGCCGGCAGGGCGACGAAGCTGAACGGGTTGAAACGATGTTCCTGCGCGAAAGTCTCTGCTTCTTCCAGCGTTTCGCGCGCCACGGCCGCGACAGTTACAACGCCCTCCGTGGCCGCCCAGTCGTAGACCAGATCGTCAAGCGCGTAGGGTGTCGCGCCATCGAGCGCACCGCGCACGCGCGCCTCGGTGTCGTCCGCGTCCGACGGCGCTTCGAGCGCGATGTACCGGATTTGCTCGTTCGGGATGACAAGCTTGGTCTTTAGCCCTCGCGGCGCCAGCGCCTTGGCCTTGCTGCGCAATTCCGACAGTTCGGCGGCCAGGTCGTCTGCATCGAGCGAAACCTCGCCCACCAGCAGCCAACCGCCCTCCGACCTGTGAAGCAGGCCGATGCCCTCGAAGGACAGGTTCAAGGCAAAATTCGGTTTCATTTCAACAGTTCTTGTCGTGCACCAACCCGAAAGGAACTTCATTCGTCATCGTAGTGGAACCTACCGCAGAGTCGGGCACAAGGAAAGGGAAAGGCCGGCGCGGGCCGTAATGCCCGCACCGACCGGAGCAGAACGGCCCGATCAGGCGGACGCCTTTTTCAGGGCCTGATCGAGATCGGCAATCAGGTCGTCGGCGTCCTCGATCCCGATCGAGATGCGCACGACGTTGGGCGCGGCGCCCGCCGCCTCCTGTTGTTCGGGCGTCAGTTGGCGGTGCGTGGTCGAGGCCGAGTGAATCACGAGGCTGCGCGTATCGCCCAGATTGGCGACGTGGCTGAAAAGTTCGAGGCTGTCCACCAGCTTGACGCAGGCGTCGTACCCGTCCTTCAGCGCCACGGTGAAAAGGCCGCCCGCGCCCTCGGGGCAGATCCGGGACACCCGAGCGTGATACGGCGAGGAGGCAAGCCCCGCGTAGGTCACGTGATCGACCGCCGGATGCGACTCGAGCCAGCCGGCGACCCTCTCGGCGTTTTCGCAGTGCTTCTGCATCCGCAGGCTGAGTGTCTCGATCCCCATCAGCGTGTAATGCGCCGCCTGCGGGTTCAATGTCATGCCCAGATCGCGCAGGCCGACGGCGATCCCGTGGAAGGTGAAGGCAAGCGGTCCGAACGTCTCGTGGAATTTCAGGCCGTGATAGGCCGGCTCGGGTTCGGACAGGGACGGGAACTTGCCGCTGGCCGACCAGTCGAACTTGCCCGAATCGATCACCACGCCGCCGGTGACGGTGCCGTTGCCCGTCAGGAACTTGGTCATCGAGTGCACGACCAGCGTCGCGCCATGCTCGATCGGCCGGCACAGGTACGGGGTGGCCGAGGTGTTGTCCACGATCAGCGGCAGGCCCGCCGTGTCGGCCAGCTGCGACACCGCGTCCAGATCGGCGATGTGGCCGCCCGGGTTCGCGATCGATTCGCAGAAAATGGCGCGGGTATCGTCGTCGATCGCCGCGCGGATCGCGTCGGCGTCGTCGATATCGACGAATTTCGCCTGCCAGCCGAAGCGCTTGATCGTCTGGCTGAACTGCGTGACCGAGCCGCCGTAAAGCCGGGTGGACACGACGACGTTGCAGCCCGGCGCCATCAGCGGGAAAAGCGCCATGATCTGCGCGGCATGGCCGGATGAACAGCAAACTGCCCCGGCGCCGCCCTCCAGCGTCGCCATCCGCTCCTGCAGCACGGCGACAGTCGGGTTGGTCAGCCGTGAGTAGATGTAGCCGACCTCCTGCAGGTTGAACAGCGCCGCCGCGTGTTCCGCATCGCGGAACACGTATGCCGTTGTCTGGTAGATCGGCGTCTGCCGCGCCCCGGTGGCCGGATCGGGCCGCGCGCCCGCGTGAACCTGCAACGTCTCGAAACCATAGGCCATGAACGGTCCTCCCTGAAAGCTTTCCCGTTCGGTCTAGGCCATCTGGCCGGGCCGGACAACTGCGATGGCGCGCGCGCGGCGGTGCGCGTCACAGTTTCGAGGAAATGACGCCCGTGTTGATCCCGCCCATGCGCAGTTCCCCGAACAGTCGTTGGTACTCGATCTTGGGGCAGCGGTTCATCACCACGTCCACGCCGCGGGCCCGGGCGGTCGCGGCGGCCTCGTCATGCTGCACGCCGATCTGCATCCAGATCGTTTGCAGGTCGCGGAACAGGGAGAGCGCCTCGTCCACGATGGCCGGCACATGCTCGGGACGGCGGAAAATGTCCACCATGTCCACCCCGCCGTCGATCTCGCCAAGGCTGCCCATCACCTCGCGGCCGAAGACGCGTGCGCCCGTGTGTGCCGGGTTGACAGGGATCACCTCGAATCCCTTGAGGCCGAGGTATCGGGCAACGTAATAGCTCGGCCGGACCTCGTTGAGTGACATTCCCACAACGGCGATCCGTCGAGTTCGCTGCAGGATGTGGCGCAGGTGGGAATCACTGTAATCTTCTGTCATGTACGCATCCTAGATGCGTCTGGCGCCATAAAAAAGCGCCCGGGCCAAACCCGGGCGCCAGTCGCGGAACGAGGGACAGTGAAGAGAAGCGCCGAGGTTCCGAATTCGACGCTTCATGTGAAGATGTAGGTGGGCTTTCCCGCATTTAAAGGGACGGTAATACAGCTGTGAATACCGGCGACGCTCAATCGAAAACATCCTCGACCACGTCCCACAATTCCTTCATCATCCAGCGCAGGGCCGACTTGCGCTTTTTCGGTTTCTTGCGCGGTTTGCGCGCGCGTTTCTTGTCCCTTTCAGAGCGGTGGGGCGGCACCTCGCGCGACGTCGTGCGCTTTCGGTCGCGCTTGGTCCTTTTGTCGCTCTTGCTGCCCGACCTGTCCCGGTTTCTGCCGGGCTTGTGGCGCGGTTCCGTGACGGGCAGCGCCTTCATCTCGTGTAGCGGTGCGCCGCAGGCGCTGCAGGCCAACTCGTGCCGGTCGCGGTCGAGCCGCAGCACCGCGCGCGTGCCGCAATAGCAGCAAGTGGCGATCTTGGTTCCCTCGGGCATCACGCTCCTGTCCTGCGGTTGTCGGCGATAAAGGCATTGCGGCATACCCTTTCAAGGCAGTGGCATCGACGTGCCTTCTCAGTTGCGACTTGCATATAGCGCCACCGCTGCCGCGTTCGAGACGTTCAGCGATCCGAAGGCGCCGGCGTGGTCGATCCGCACCAGCCGATCGCAGCTTTCACGCGTCTTGGCCCGCAGGCCGGGCCCCTCCGCCCCCAGCACCAGCGCCACGGGCCGGTCCCGCTGCCCGTCCAGCGCCTGTTCAAGGGTCATTTCGGCCTCCCCGTCCAGTCCCAGAACGAGGTAGCCCATGTCCTGCAGTTCCGCGATGGTACGCGTAAGGTTCCGCACCCGCAGATAGGGCTGGCGTTCCAGCGCGCCGCTGGCCGTCTTGGCCAAGGCGCCCGTTTCCGGGGCCGAATGGTGGCGCGGCGCGATCACGGCGCAGGCGCCGAACACTTCGGACGATCGCAGGATGGCGCCCACGTTGTGCGGGTCCGTCACGCGATCCAGCAGCACCGCGCGCGGTGGCCGGTCGTCGGCCGCGATACAGACCTCCTCCGGCGCGCCCCAGTCCAGCGGCCTGACCTCCAACGCGGCGCCCTGATGCACCGATTGCGGGTCGATCGGGGCGATGAACTTGCGCGCATCGGCGATTTCCGGCGCGATACCGGCGGCGGCGATGGCCGGGGCCAGCCGGTCGGCGGCGTTTTTGGTCACGATCAGGCGCAGCTTTTCGCGGGCCGGATTTTCCAGCGCATCCCGCACCGCGTGCAGGCCGAACAGCCAGACGGTCTCAGCGGCGGCGGCCCGTTTCGCCTGTTCCTTCTCGATGACCCAGCGGGGTTTTTTCATGGCCTCCGGCGCCCTTTCTGCGTGGCCGCGCGACCATGCGGCAGGGGGCGGCGGCGCGCAAGCCATTTTCGTCTTGACGCCTCGCGGCACCACTTGTAATCAGCCGCCTACGTCCGGCAACGGCTGCCGGCTTCGTGGGCGACAGGCCGCAAGGTGTGGCAGGGGACTGTAACTCCCTCGCGGAGACGCACGCTAGGTTCGATTCCTAGGTCGCCCACCACAACATAATCAGACACTTAGCGGGAAATTGGAAGCGGCGAAGATAGCCGCCGTGGCGAACGTGTAAGCATTTTGTAAGCAAGTTACGCGCAGTTCATCACGGGTCAGAATCGGCGCGCCGTGAGAGGAAAAAGAAAAGTCATCATCCGGTATCAGGCTGCGACGGATCGCCCGGCATAAAGGTTAATCCCACCATCGCCAGCGCGGCAGGCGTGACCTTCTCGCCGCGCTCGGCGTTGCGGCGAACCGTGCGAGCGTCCACGCCCGTCTTGTCAGCTTGGTCTTTGTCGAAAGAGGACAAGTTGTCCTCTTTGTCTGCCGTCGCCTTGCCATGCCCCGTCTCCGGGTGCAGGCGCAGATACGCCTCCTTGCGCTTGGCGCTCAGGCGGCCCGGATCAGCGCACGGAATCGGTCAGCGTCGAAGCGCTCGGCCACCGCCTCGGGGTCGAGCTCGGCGAGCGTGCAGACCAGCCGAAAATCCGCCGATCCTATCCAGCCCGCTTGATAGCGCCCTGCATCATGGTGTCGAAGGCGTCGAGCATCGCATCATGTGCGGCGCGGGCGTCGGGTGGCAGGTGATCGGTCATGCAAAATACTCCCGTGCCGGATCATCGCCGGGCAGTTCGGGCAATCCCTGCACCTTGGCGCGGGCCGATGGTGTCAGTCCGAATTCGGAAAGCAGCGATTGCACGCGGCGGGCGGCGTCGGCACGTTGCGCCACTGCCGGGTGAGCGCGAAACATGGTGGCCCCGGCTTCTGTCGTGGCCTCATAGGTTGCGCCATCCCGGGCCACTGTATCGCGGGCCTCAATCCACTCGCAAAGCGTCTCGCATAGCAGCCCCAGGGCGATCAGGTCGCCATCCGCGAGCACGCCCATATCGGCCAGCAGGCGGGCCAGTTCGGGCCAGTGCTGCGCCGCTCGATCCGACAGGAAGGCGGGCGGCGTGGTGCCGCTCAGGCGGGCTTGTGTGGCCTCCGTGGCCTTGCCGCGCGTCGTGCCGGTCACGGCCTTTAGATGCGTCGGTTTCGGCTTTCGTGGCATTGGGCTTTTTCCTTATGGTTTCTGCATCGGCAAACAAGAGGTACTGCCGCCGGTTTCCGTCTTGCCCCGGTGAAGAACCGAAGGCCCCCGGTAGGGTGCCACCGCGCCCGAACCCCGAAGGGCAGGACGCCGGACGCGGTGACGATCGGCCTTGCCCGTGACGAGCCAATCCGGGCGCAGCCTGTCGCGGGGCAGGTGGAGAACAGCCCCGCGCATCTCGTTAGCTTGCAGCGCACTTGGCGAAGCGCACCGCGCGGTCGTCGTAACCGACGCCACCGACACGCCGGCGGATATACCAGCGCACGCGGCCCGGCTGGGTCACGTTGTCGTCGATGGTCACGCGCAGCCCGCCGCGATCCGCAAGCACATAGCCCCGGCCGAAGTCACCGAAGGCGATGGGGTGTGCATCGGCGCCGATCGAGGGCATGGCCTCGCTCAGCGTCACCGGGAAGCCCAGCAGCCGCGCAGGTTCGTTCGCGCCCAGCCCGTCCGACCACAGCATCCGGCCATCCGCGTCTTTCAGCTTGCGCACCACGCCAGCGGTTGCGGAGTTCATCACCCAGCGGCCCGCCTGCCGATACTGCGCCTTCAGGTCGTAGACCAGATTGACCAGCAAATCCTGAATGTCGGATGCGTTGGCACCCAGCGTGTCGGTCGTGCCGCTCGCCAGATACTTGAACGCGCCCGCCGTGCGGCTTCCGTCTGCGCCGCTCTCCGGTGCAGTGTTCAGGATGCCGGTCGGCTTGGCGGTGCCGTTGCCCGAGACAATGGCGATTGCCTCGGCTTCGCCCAGGGCCGCGCCCGCTTCCATCGTAAACCAGTCCGCCACGTTGAAGGCGGCGTCGGTCACGAGTTCTTCGGTCGCTTCGACCAGCGCATAAAGCGTGCCAAAGGTCGGCTTGGGGCCGCTCAGGGTCGGCTCGGCCGTGCCGTTGCGAGTGTCGGTTTCCCCTGCCCAGCCCGAGGTTGCGTCGGCATTGCTCAGCGGCAGGATCACGTCGCCCGAGGCAACCTCAATACTCCGCACCACAGGGCGCAGCGTGTTCGCGTCCCGTGCGCGCATTAGCAGCGGGCGGGCGATCAGCTCCGGCACCACGAAACCGCCTGCAGCGTCGGACGTGCCCGAGGCTTGCTTGGCCTCGATCCCGGCAAGATCGTGCCGCTTGGCGTCGTTGCGCGGGTCGCGCAGCCATGCCGCGAAGGCGTTGGTGTGTTCGTCGGTTTTGCTGGCCTTGACCATCGGCGCA
The DNA here is from genome assembly GCF_047086965.1 of Roseovarius halophilus (ex Wu et al. 2025). Taxonomy (NCBI): domain Bacteria; kingdom Pseudomonadati; phylum Pseudomonadota; class Alphaproteobacteria; order Rhodobacterales; family Roseobacteraceae; genus Roseovarius; species Roseovarius halophilus (ex Wu et al. 2025). Next base: position 38,184 of record NZ_JBKOTX010000026.1, read on the forward strand.
CCGGGCCGGTTCAGGGTCGTCTCGATCTGGTCGAGGCGTTCGGACAGTTCGCCGGTTTTTTCGTCAAAGGCGGCGTTGCCTTGCTGCACAAGGTCTTTCAGTTCGGTAAGGTCCATTTTGGGCCTCCATGCGTTATGGCGCGGTCAAAACCGCTATGTGTAAGGGGGGTTTTCGCCGTCATCTCGCCAGCGTCCGGCATGGCGGTGTCGGTTGGACCAGCGCCCGGCATGGTCACGGTAAAAATATACCCCAAGAAAGCCCCCGAATCAATCAATTCTCTCGGGCCTCGATCTTCTCCGCGATCTGGTCAATCCATTGCGCCATTGCCGCCGAAACGGCGCGCAGATCGTGCCCGGCCTGCTTTGGCCCGAGTGATCCGGCCAGCAGCCCCGCGCCGGTCAGGATCAAGGTTTGGGCGATCTCGTGCGATGCAAGCCCGGCATTGGAAAGCCGCGCGATGGTCTCCTCGATCATCGGCTCGGCAAGGGCCTGCGCTTCGGTCTGTGAGGTTTGTTCGGTCATGTCTTTTCCTTTCGTGAAACATTTTTTCGGGCAGGTTAGCGAAGGCGAGTTGGGCGGTCGGTTTCCGCATCGTGCGCCCTGAAGGCATTGGCACCCCGTGCCATCGCCTCGGCGTGATCCCAGACGGCTTCAATCGCCTCGGGCGTCCGCGCTACCCCGTCCGGGTCTGCCAGCGCGGATATGCGGGCTGCGTGAAAGCCCAGGTCGCGCGCAGGATCGTCGGGCGTGATTTCAGGATCAGAAACACGCGCCGTTCCTAATCCTCCTAATCCTCCTAATCCTGCCCCGCCGGATGCGCTCCGATTAGGACGATTAGGAAGATTAGGACGGGTCTGCCGGTTCTGCGCGCGTTCAAGCGCGGCCTTGGCGTCGAAGGCAAAGCCGGTCATGACTGCCCCCCGCGCACGATCCGCCACGCTTCCTTGCGCGGCTTGCCTGCTACCTCTGCGCCGTTGTCCTCGATCAGCCATCCGTGCGCCTGTAGGCGTTGCAGCGCCTTGCGTGCGCGGTCTGTCACCTTGAACGGGCCACGCTGCGCGGCGATACCTGCCGAGATACACGGCTCGCCCCATGATCCCAGCAGCCAAAGGCGCATCCGTTCCGCGTCGGCCACCTCGGGCGGCACGATTGCAGCATCGGCAAGGCGCGCGGCCTCGTTCGCGTAGAAAGTCGCAATCTCGGTCGCCCCGGCCATCGTCTCGCCCGTCACCTCGGGCGCGTCCGGGTCGGCGTAGATCGTCAGCACCGCCGCGAGGCGTGCCGCATGTTCTGCGGTCTTGCTGGCAAAGGCGCGCGCATCCTCGAAAGGTCCGCCTGGCCCCTGCGCCGTTTCCACGTCCCGCGCGAAAGCGGTCAGCACGTCCCGCGCCTCTCGGGCCAATGGCAGGACCGGCGGCGCGAGCTCGTTGCGCTTGTCATCCGCCAAGGGCAGATCGCGCGACAGAAGCGACCGGATGCGGGCGGCAAAGCTGGCAATCTCGGCCTCGGCGGCGGCGTCCTTTTCCATGCGCAATCGGGTGCCGATCCGCGAGGCCGGGCGGCACGTCAGGAAGCGGGCGAGAAGCCCTTGCCCGTTCGCCATCGGATCCGATAGCAGCGCCTCGGCGGCGACGGGCTGCACAAGGATATGTGCCGAGAAGCGCCGCCCGGTGTAGCTTTCCACGCCATCGCCCGCGCGCCACCTGTCGAGCGGCTGTCCATCCCACATTGCCGACAAACTGGCGCAGGTTGCGGTGCGATTCTCCGCCTTCATGCTGTGCCCGCCGATCAGCGCGCCGCCTTCCTCGGTCATGATCCCGAGGCTGGCGCGCAGTTCGGGCAAGTGCTTCGTGATCCCCTCGATGGTCGGCGCGCTTGCCACGATATGCGGTTTCAGCGGCGCGGGCGGTTCCGGCCCCAGGTCTTGCAGATCGGCCCGCTTCGCGGCGGCGTCCGCTTTCTTGTCGCCCACGATCTTCGCGCGTTGCGATTTCCATACCTCGTGCGCATCGCGCCAAAGGTCGCGCGCGATATCGTAGTCGGTCCGCAGATCGGCCTCGAAGTCGCGCACGCCTCGCATGGCGAGGCGGTCGGCAGTTGACTTGCGTTCGCCGCTCTCGGCCACCGTCAGCAGAAACAGGCTTGCGGGCGCGGTGCCGTTCAATGTCTCCGCGTCCCGGTGCCCCTGCGCGGCCAGCGCCGCCGATGCCAGGACGGATGCCGCGCACATGGCAACGGGTGCCTCGGTCGCGCGGGCAATGGCCTCGGCAGGATCGCGCAGCGGCCCCAGCGCAGCGACCGGAAAGGGCGCGGCCTCGGGCATGTCGCGGATCAGGGGCGTCGGGCCTTCGGGCGTGAATGGCGTTGCTTCAACATACGTCATGCCATCACCGCCTTTCCGGCCAGCACGTCGCACCAGTCTTTGCCACGCGGTGCCGGTAACATGGACACGGCCCAGCCGAGTGCATGGGCGCGCTCGGCCAGATCGCGACCAGCAGCGGCCCCGGCGGGGTCGCCATCGGTCGCGACGGTCAACCGGCCCGGCGATGGTGGCAGGCGCAGCCCGCGCATCCCGCTTGTCGAAAGCGCGGCCCAGATCGTCGCAGGGTGGCCCAGCAGCCCCGAGGCGAGCGATAGGGCAGTCTCGATGCCCTCGGCCACCGCAAGCCGCCCCTGCGCCTGTGTGAGTCTCACCGCACCGCCTGCGGTGCTGCCCAGCATCAACTTGTTGCCACCGTCGAGACTGGCCTTGCCGGTGCCGTCCGGGCGCAAGTAGGTGCGATGCACCGCGCAGCCGTCCGCGCCCTCGATCAGCGCAATCAGCGCCGGGTGCCGCTTGGCAGTTGGCCCGTGCCAGCACTCGGGATGAAAGCGCAGCGTGCCGGGCAGATCGCAGGTGATCCCGCGGGCGCGCAGATACCGTTCCGCGATGGTGCCAGCGATCGGCAATGCCTCTTGCCAGCACCGTTCGGCCTGCCGGGCGCGTTTCTCGGCCTGCGCGCGTTCCTCGCGGTCGCGCTGCGCGATGATCGCCGGATCGGGCGGGGTGTAGCTGCCCGGCGCGACACCAGCCGCCGCGAGAATATCCGCGAAGTCGCAGCCGGTTTTCTTGCAGTGCAGCAGCAGCCGCCCGTCGCGGCCATCGGCCAGCGTCAAGGCGTTCTGCTCCTTGCGGCGCTCGGGCTGGCAACACGGGCAAGGCGCGCAGCCATAGCGGCCCAGCCATTTGCCGCCCAGATCGCGGGTGAGGGTTGTGCTATCCATGTCGCGGCCCCCTCAAAACGGAATGTCATCGGACGGCACGTCATCGGGCAGATCGCGGCCCTGCATTTGCCACGGGCGCGCGCAGGCAATTTCCTCGGCTAGCTTCCAAGGGTCAGGCGCGTGCTTGAGAAACGGCAACAGGGCGGCGGCGGCGTCGAAGTCCTCAGCGATGGTGGCGTTGCCGCTCAACGTGTTCTCAAGCTCCACGTCTGCGCATGGGTGGCTTTCAGGGTCTTTCAGTTCCGCAAGATGCTTGCGCACCTTGTCGGCAACCCATTTTCCCATTGCATCAGCACCGGCGCGGCGGATGCCGTTCGGGTGCCAAGGGTAGAAAGCTCCGTCGCAATAGTGCGGGTCGCGGGCGAACACTTGAAAGCGCCCGGCGTCAGTCTTTGCCACGATGAACAGATAGCCCTCGCCCGCGTCTTGAATCGCAGGAGCGGCGGTGTTCTCGGTCTGTGTATTGTCAGTCATATGCTCGTTCCTCAGTTGCCCGAGGCGAGCGGCGGTGCTATGATACCTCAAAGCCGTCCAGCTTTGACTATCCGAAAGCCCGCGCCGTCGCCCCGGTGCGGGTTTTCACTTTTCGCGGGTGGTGAGCTCGGCCATATCGGCGCGGTCGAGCCGGTTATTCAAAGCCCAGGCCTGCTCGATGATGGCGTCGATCAGGGTGGGCAGGGCGTTGCGGGCGCGCTTGGCGAGCGGGCATTCTTCCGGCCAGTCTGCGGCGTCGGCAAGAACGGCCAGCCCCTCGATCATGCAGGCGAGGTTGCAGGACTCGTGCGCTAGGCTCCGAAGGCTTTCGTCACTCATCACGCGGCCCCCCTTTTATTGGGCACACCACGTTGTGCCAGCCCTTCGGCGTAGACACGGGCGATGCGCCAGTTATCGCAGGGAGCGGTCCAGCCTGTGCCCTCTTTGGGTTGAACATGGATGTAGATGATGCTCCGGCCAAAGCCGTCGCGGGCGCGGGCGTATCCCAGCGTGCCCCCACAGGGCAGTTTGTGCGGGAAGTTCGAGGCGATGAATGTCTGCATCACGCGGCCCCCTGCACATTGCCTTCGATGTAGGCCAGCAGGTCAGCGATACGATACCGGACACTGCGCCCGAGTTTGACGTAGGGCACCGTCGGCCCGGCCCAGCGGTCGCGTTCCAGCCATTTCGGTGACTTGTTGATAATGCGCGCGGCCTCCTCCTGCGTGAGCAGGACCGGCACCGTCGCCGTGGTCGTGGTGATTTCGGTTTGAGTATTCATGATAAGCCCTCATTGGTTAGCGATGAGGGTTGTTTAAAACAGCGGCCTGACACGGCTTGTCCGTGCCTTGTCAGGTTTTTGCTATCCTTTGGCGGACAGTGCTTTCGCTCGGTTTATGAATGCCGCAAGTCTCTTTGTCTGGCCATTTCTTGACCACATGCTTTGCAACTTCCAATTTCGTGGCATTAGGCTTTCTACGCCAATATTTTTCAGCGATATCTTGCGCAATGTCCGTGAGTTTCACCGCTTCTTCGTGACGTTTAGCGTTTGCGGCGGATCGCCCCTCAGACACTTCCGCGAATTGCTTACGTGAGTGTTGCCGCTCAAGTGCTAGCTGCTCACGGCATTCGCCGGTCTGTGGATCAACACCAGCGCGCCAAAATTGTCGTTCATAGATTTGGCCCATCTCAAAAAGGTCATCGAACAGAAAGTGCCACTCTTGCAGGTTGCCACCCTCCAATTTTTCAAGTTTAATCTGAAAATACTGATATATTTTGAGGTATTCAGCCGCAATCGCTTCTAAATGATGTTCTTTAATTCCTTTCCATGCGTCAATTTCCTCGCAAGTGTATTCTCTGCCCTCGATCCCAAGAGGCACAAGCCCTGCATTTTCCAAAATTTCCTGATAGTGAGCAGCGACCCTATCCCAAAGAACTGGACCCATCTTTAGCCTACGATGTTCGGATTCACGTAGGGCTTGCAAATCATCAGGGTCATCAGGGTCATATTGGATCGTGGTGATAGTTTTCATGCCGGTGCCTAGATATCCAGTTTTAGGCATTTGAAACCTCCGCCAACTGGACAACCTCGCCCGTGCGGGCAGGCGATAGCAGGTAATCGGATATCCGCTGCATTGCATCGCGCAGATCGTCAGTCGTCACCTGCACATAGCCTGCGGTCACGTCTCCGCCGCTGATATGGTTCGTGAGACGCTTCAACTTGTACGCGCTGATATCCAGCTTGCTGGCGATGGTCGCGAAGCTGCGGCGCATGTCATGGGCTGTCAGATGCAATCCTGTTGCGGTCTCCATCCGGCGCAAAGCGTTGCGCAGATCGGCAGGCACCTCGCCTGCGGGGTCGCTGAAAACATACTCGGCCCCGGCGATCTTCTTGCGCTCGGTCAGCATGTCCACAAGCTGCGACGAAAGCGGCAATTCGTGGTCGGTGCCGTTCTTCGTGTCCCTGAAAGTCACGATCCGCTTTTTAAGGTCTACATCTGACCAGCGCAGCGGCGGGTATCCATCCTTGCTATTCCCCAGCACCTCGCCAATGCGCGCGCCGGTCAACAGGATGAACACCAACGCATCCCGGCTTTCCGCCTCGCCACGCATCCCGACAAGGGCGGTCTGCACCGCGTCGAGCCATTCCGCGACCCGATCCTCGGGCAGGTGGCGCTTGGACGGCTTCACCTCGCCCCACTGTGCCAGCTTGTTCAGGCGGTCCACCGGGTTGCGCACGATGATCGGCTCGTCGTCATCATCGCAATCCGCGATCACCAGATTGAACGCGGCGCGGAGATACCGAAAGGCGAGATTCGCCTGCGCGGGCGAGACTGCGGCCAGCTTGGCGTGACGTTCCTTGACCATGCGGCCCGAGATTTCCGTCACGGGCAGGTCGAGCCAATCCTCGAAGCGGCGCATGGCCTTGTCGATATCGCGGATGGTCTGCGGCTTTTTCGGTGCGCCCTTGCCATTGCCTCGCCGCTTCGGCGCGGCCTTGTATGCCTCGAAAGCCTCGCGCAGTGTCGTGTCGCGGGCCTCCTTCTTCTGGCGCTCCTGCACCGGGTCGATACCTTCGGAGAATTGAGCGGCCATGCCCAGCGCCTTGCGGCGGGCGTTCTCGGCGCTGACCTCACCATGCCGCCCGAGGGTGACGCGGCGCTCCTTGTTCCCGACACGGCGCTGCATGATGTAGGACTTCGCACCGCCTGTTGAGACGCGGACGCCAAAGCCGCGCAGTTCCGTGTCCCATACCAGGCGTTGCTTGCCCGGTGTCGGCTCCAATTTGTCCACCTTCGTGGTGGTCAACTTCACCCTGTTGTCGCTCATCTGAAAGAGTCCCCTGTCAAAGCGTGTAAGCATTTTGTAAGCAGGCTAATTAGAAAAAGCAAGGGTTGGCAGGGGATTGTTAGGTATTCAAGCCCTTGTTTTTATGGGATGTGAGTGCTTACTGGCAGTCCTTAGAAGCCATATAAAGGGGACTGTAACTCCCTCGCGGAGACGCACGCTAGGTTCGATTCCTAGGTCGCCCACCATCCCGCACTCAAGGGATGAAAAATCCGCTAACACCTTGAAAGGAAAGGTGGTTTCAGCGGCTCGATAACCTTCATTCCGGCTATACCTCAAAGGCTCCGCAAAGGCCAATTTGAGCACTGTTCTCTTGAGTGAGAAGTTCCCGTTTTTGTATATATTCCAAGGACTTGCCAGAAATGTCAGGGCCGGTTCGATAAAATCAGACAGGCGTCCCTGATCCGGCACTGCCGAGTCGGCTTGTTCAGCCAGTTTGATCGTCTTGCGCTCTAGCTCACCGATGCGCTTTTCATACGCTGTGATGACCGACGGGCTGGACGCATTCATGATCCGGTCCAGCAGGGCCTCGATCTGCTTTTCGGTGTCCTTAAGCTGCGACTCAAGCGTGCTGCGAGCGGACATGGCGTCCACGCGGCGCATCTCCCAGATATCGGTGAAGATGGCCTTGGCGAGCTTCAAGAGCTGGCCAGCCGGTTGCAGCTCGCGCAACAGGCGCTCTGCCCCATCTTCGATATCGGCACGCCGGATCGACTTGCGCTTTGACGCGCAATCAGGGGTATCACAGAGGTAATAGGGGTAGAGTTTATTACGCCCCTTCGACCAGCAAGACGTCATAGGCTCACTGCAATCGTCACACAGGACGAAACCGCGCAGCGGGAAGTCCTCGTTGATATCCTTGCGCGCAGGGGCGTTGAGCGTGCCCTTCAGGCGCGCTTGTACGCGCTCATGTGTAGCAAAGCTGATAAGTGGCTGGTGATGGCCTTTGCGAAGCCCGACGCCCCAGTTAGGCGCTTCGACGCATCCAGCGTACACGGCACGCTCCAGCATGTCCTTCACGCGGCTTGGGTGGACGTAGCCGCTTGGCCCGCTCTTCGGGAAGTCGGGCTTTCCTTCCAGAAAGCGCTTCACTTCAACCTGGGAGCGGAACCGTCCATCGGCGAAGCCTTCGAGGGCTTCCGTGATGATCGAGGCTACCGGCTCATCGGGCACGAGAAGCTTTCCATGCCCGGAGACCCGCTCATAGCGGTATCCAACAGGCGGATGAAAAACGTAATATCCGTTCTCTACACGGGCGGTCATCTTCTGGACGACCTGACGGCGGTTTTGTTCACGCTCAAGCTGGCCTTGGGCCGCGAAAACCGTCGCAACAAACTTTCCTTCGGGTGTATCTTCAAATTTGAAATTCAGACACTCAATAGATGCGCCGCGCGCTGCCAATTCATCGCGAAGCTTCCAATAGAATTGTGTGTCGCGGGCAAAGCGCTTGAGATCATCAAAAATCACAACATAGGGCTTGTCCTCTTGCGCTTCGAGATAGGCAAGCATGGCACGCATGCCGGGACGCTTCATGTAGTCGCCGCCACCGCTGTAGTCGTCGGGGAAGACCATCTCGACATCGAGCCCGCGCTCTTCGGCATACTGACGGCAGCGATGCTCCTGGCTCTCAAGTCCGTGGCCGTGCGTCTTCTGCTTCTTATCAGAGACACGGCAATAGATGAGCGCGGCACTCACCACATCGCTTTGTTTTACTTCATCTTTCATGACTCCTCCTTGTCCAGGCGGCTGGCTACTCAGCCGCACAAAGGTTGAACTTTTCTTTCAGGGTAACTTTCCCCGAACCTACCACATCCCGGTCTTTACCGGGAGAGATTTCCTCTCCTTCAGAAAGTTGCCCACAGGCTGAACTGAACCGTCCCGGGTTTCCGAGAGGGTAAAACTCTCAGAGGATGACCCTTATGGAATCGAAGAAGCGAACCCCGAAGTACACGGCCGAGTTTCGCGAGC
>NZ_JBKOTX010000027.1:0-44782 GCF_047086965.1 Roseovarius halophilus (ex Wu et al. 2025)
CAGTCCGCGGGCGACGAGGCTTTCGAGGAACGCCCGCCAGTGGACCTCGGCCTCCGACAGGGCTACCGACACGCCCAGCACCCGGCGGCGCTCATCCGGGCCGATACCGATAGCGGAGAGAACGGCGACGTCGCGCACAATGCCGCCATGGCGCATCTTTTCGTACCGGGCGTCGAGGATGAGGTACTTGATCTCGCCGAGAGGGCGGTCGCGCCAGGCCGCCAACTCCTCATCCAGCAGCTTGGCGGCGCGGCTGACCTGGGAGGATGACAGGCTCTCGATGCCGAACTCGCGCATGACAGCCTCGGCATCGCGGGTCGACACGCCCTTCACATACATCTCGGCGACCGCCAGCATGACGGCCCTCACCGAGCGCCGGCCGCGCTCCAGCGATTGCGGGTAAAATGGCTCCCCCTCGTGCCCGGCCGTCTTGGGCACCTGAACGTTCACGGTGCCCGCAGGCGTGTCGATCCTCTTGGGCTTGGTGCCGTTGGCATAGCCCCGGCGCTCGGGCGTGCGCTCGTAATGCCCAGCCCCGAGAAAGCGCTCGCGCTCGATCTGCATCGCCAGCTCGAACGCGCGGGCGAACACCCCGGCAATGTCGCCAGGCCCTTGTTCAATCAGCTGTTCCAAGACCGCCTCAACCGCCGTATCCTTTCGTCTGTCCATTCGCTCTTCTCCATGGTTGGTTTACAACTCCATGGAATACCAGAATGGGCAGCCCCTGCTGGGGTGCGCCCCAGCAGGGGCTCATGGCCCCCAACTCGAGCGAATTTCCAGACCTTAGGGTACAGTACCTCTTGCCAAAGAAGGGGATGAAATAGAGGCTCAGTGCCTTGATGTAATCTTTGTAGACCTTGCGCCCAGCCTCCGCGTCCAGCTGCCGCTGCATATCCGCAATCGCCAGCTTGGCCACATCCTCAAAGCGTTTGGTCACAACAGGCAGCTCGTGCTTGGCGCGGAACTTGTATTCAAGATACTGGTCACGGGCCACAGTCTTGGCTTCCTCCAACACCGTCTTGCCCGTGCTGATCCTCACCCAGTGCTGGTCAATCTTGAACGTGGCCTGCCAGCGCTTGCTATTGCCGCGCTTGTACACCTTCACTTCGCCGTCCAGCAGCGTGTGGGTGTTTGGGCTGAGTGCGACCATACTGTGTTTCCCCAAGCGTCATCGCACAGTTCGGTTTTGTGTTGGCGCTGTCAGCCTGAAAAGCGACGTCTGACGCGATTGCAACACGCCGCTATCAGCTTGACAAACACGCGATCAGTCTCGAAGGAATCTCAAAAACCAGGACCTGACCAAAACAAAGGCTACACAACATGACTATTCCCGTTTTAACGCTGTTGGGCTTTGCCCTTTGGACACTGTTGATCCTGTTCGGCACGGTCGGGATTTACCGCTGGAGCCGCATTTTATCTGGTCGCACACGGATCAGCCATTGGACCGCTGATCCAGATGTGGGAACGGGCATCTACCCTCGCGCAATGCGGGCCCACATGAACTGCATTGAAAACCTTCCTGTGTTCGGCGCAATCGTTTTTGCCATAGACCATGTTGGCTTGGACAATGCCCTTGTGAATACTCTGGCGATCACTGTTCTAGCGGCAAGGGTCATTCAAAGCTTGGTTCACATCACACTCACGCAGACAGACCGGGTCATATTGGTTCGCTTCGCCTTCTACTTTTTCCAGATCATTGCCATGATAGTGATGGCGGTGATGGTCCTGCTCGCGCTTTGAACATCTATAGCCGTGTCATGCGCAGTGGGAACAAGTGACTGCCAACTGACCAAGCTGGGGCAGCAAACCACATAAATCTTTGACTGCAAGTTGTGCAAATCACCTGTTTCACGCAGCTATGGTTAAACACTATGTCACAACAACTGTGTCCAAACACTGTATTCAACACAGCAACCGCAAACACTGTGTTCAACACAGCAAATCACCCGCGCCAACGCATGAAAAAACTGTGCGATGAGTGTGCAACACATATCGTAAAAATGTGCGATGCTTAAGTATTTGTTTTTCTTAGCAAAAGTGGTGCCCGGGGGCGGAATCGAACCACCGACACGAGGATTTTCAATCCACTGCTCTACCCCTGAGCTACCCGGGCACGGGTGAACGCGCTGCGTTCGGGTGGGCGCGTTCTAGGGGATGGTCCGGGGGGTGTCCAGACCCATTTTACCTCAATGTGGGCGGGGGGTGTCGTCGGACCCGAGGCGTTCGATTTCCTCAAGCGCTTCAAGGGTCTCTTCGGGGTCCTGCGAGGGCACGGCATAGCTGCCTCCCAGCCATCGGGCCAGGTCCAGGTCGGCGCAGCGACGGCTGCAGAAGGGGCGGTAATCGGGGGCCGTGGGCTTGGCGCAGATCGGGCAGGTCATGCCAGAAGACTGCCAAGTCGCGGCAGGACCGGCAAGCGTTCGCGCTTGCGCTGCAGTTCGATGTGGCCCAGCGGCGTCCACCCCACGAGCGCCGTCTCCAGCGGGTCGGCCCGGAAAGCCGCGCGCAGGGCGCTGTCGATCTGCTTGCGGTGCGCCTTGGTCATCGGGGCGCAATCCACAACCACCTGCCCGCCGAGGCCGCGCAGGCGCAGCGCCCGGGGCAGTGCCCGGGCGGCAGCGAGGTTGGCCTTGAGGCCCGCGGCCGGCGAGGTTTCGCCGCCTGTGTTCACGTCCACCGCCACCAGCGCGCGGGTCGGCTCGACATACATGAAAGCGCCGCCGGCAAGGGCCACCCGGCCCGTGGTCAGCGCCTCGATCTGCTCCAGCACGCCTGTGCGGACGAAGCCACCCGGATCGGTCACGACCTCGGCCGGGCCCACCCAGTCGCGCCAGGCCAGCGCATGGGGGCCATCGCCCTCGACCAGGGCTTCGGGGTCGCGCCCTTCGGCATCGCCCATCACGGCGACGGCCAGGGCAGCCATGTCCCCGATGTCGCCGGCGATCGCCTCCGCCTCCGCCCCCGCGCAGGAGGAGCGCAGGATCAGCCCGGCGCCCTCGGGAAGGTCGACCTCGTGAGAGATCTCCAGCAGGCGTTCGCGTTCATCCTCGTCCTTGATCTGGCGCGAGACATTGCGGCCCGGCGCGCCGGGGGTGACGATGACGTGGCGGCTCTTGAACAGGATCTTCGACGTCACCGGCACCGCCTTGCCCTCGTCGGGAAAGCCCGTCACCTGCACCAGAAGCGGCTGACCGGGCGCAAACCCCTTGGCATGGCGCAGGAAGGCACTGTCGCCATCTGGCAGGCGCAGGACCATGCCGCCCTGCCCTTTCAGCGGACGGTCGCAGATAGCGCGGAAGATCGCACCGGGGCGCAATTGATCGGGATCGTCGAACAGCAGATCGTCGAGCTTGCCATCGACCAGCAGCGCTGCCGCCTCGCGGCCCCCCAGCCGGTCGAGGACAATCTGCCGCCCCTTCATGACCAGACCTCGATGCCGGCCGCCCGTAGCAGGTTCGCGGTCTCGACGACAGGCAGGCCCATCACCGCGCTGTAAGATCCCGCGATCCAAGGCACGAAGGCCCCGGCGGGGCCCTGGATGGCATAGCCACCCGCCTTGCCCTGCCAGTCGCCCGTGGCGAGGTAGCCGTTGATCTCGATGTCCGAGAGCGGCTTCATCCTGACCTGCGTGACCACGTCCTTGAGGCTGATCGCCTCGCCCGCGCGCACGGCGACGGCGGTGATCACCCTGTGGCGCCGACCGGACAGGGCGTACAGAAACGCCGCCGCCTCGCCCGCATCGGCCGGTTTGCCCAGGATGCGGCGGCCCATGCAGACGGTGGTATCGGCGCAGAGCACGACCTCACCGGCGGCGCAAGTGCTGGCCTCGGCCTTTTGACGGGCCATGCGGCGCACGTAGTCGCGGGGCTTCTCGCCCTGTGCCGGGGATTCGTCGATGTCGGGGGCGCGCACCGCATCGGGGGTCAAGCCCAGCTGGGCCAGAAGCTCCAGCCTGCGCGGGCTGCCCGAACCGAGGATGAGTTTGGGGGTGTCGGTCATTTCAGCGCCCGGGATTGCAGACCGGTGCCGGCCACATCTTGCTGCGCAAAACGTCTACCCGCACTGTCGCGAAGCCATTGGCTTCGCGCTATTTAAACCGGTAATTGATCCGGCCCTTGGTCAGGTCGTAGGGTGTCATCTCGACCTGCACCTTGTCGCCAGCCAGAACACGGATGCGATTCTTGCGCATCTTGCCTGCCGTATGCGCGATGATCGTATGGCCGTTTTCCAGCTCGACCAGGAATGTCGCGTTCGGCAGGAGTTCCTTCACGACACCGGGAAATTCGAGCAGTTCTTCCTTGGCCATGTTCACTCCGTTGTTGATCCCGCACAATCGCGGACGCTGCTAGATGATCGCTTAACGCCCATATTTCAAGGGCCAATCAGGACAAGGCCACGGATTCGACGCTGCGATCGTGTCTTTGCTGCTCGTCCCAGTGGGCAAAATTGCCCACCTGGCCGGTCTGGCGCGGCGCCGTGATCGCATCGGGGTCAAGGTCAGCAACCACCGCGCCCGGGCGGTCCGTGGCGCCCTGAGCGAGGACTCCGTCGGGCGGCAACCCGTGATCGGGAGGACAGAACAGGCCCGCCCTGCCGGTACTTTCGTCGATGACATCGCAGCCCGCGACCTGGCCCACCAAGGGGGCCTGCACCACGAGGCACTGGTTCTCGATGGCGCGAGCCCGGGCCGACTGGCGAACCCGGGTCTGGCCGGCGGGTGTGTCCGTGCAGGCGGGCACCAGGATCATGTCGGCGCCGGCCTCGGCCAACCTGCGCGCCAGGATCGGGAATTCACAATCATAGCAGGTCAGGAGTCCGATCTGGCCCAGCGCGGTGTCGAAAAGCTGCAAATCCTCTCCGGCGGTCACGCCAAGGGTGTCGCGCTCGTAGGGGGTCAGGATCAGCTTGTCCTGATGCGCCATCGCGCCATCCGGCCCAACCAGCCAGGCGCGATTGACCATACCCCGCCCGGTGGCGACCGGGCCCGTGCCGGCCAGCACATGACAGGCATGACGCCGGGCGAAGGCCGCCGCGCGGTTGCACCAGGTCCCGGCCCGCTCGGCAGCCAAGTCGCACCATTGCCTCGGCTCCAACGTCGCAGGGGCGGCGATCAAGGCCGCCTCCATCGCGGCATATTCGGGCAGGACGATCAGATCGGCCTGCGCCGCCTGGAAGATCCTTGTCCATTTCGCTTCCAACGCAGGCCAGCCCGAAAGACGCTCGACCTGATAGGCCACCGCCGCGATCCTCATAGGGTACGCATCCAGAATTGCAGCGGCTTGGTGCTCTGGGCCGTGTCGCCGATGTCGGTCCAGCCGAAACGGGCGATCACGCCGGGCAGCGGCGCGTAGCCCCGCTTGCGCCAGAACGCATCCAGGGGGCGGTATGCGGCAGGCCTTTGGGGGTGATCGTCCGGGCGGATCACGCCACAGAAGGCGCTATATCTCCGGCCGAGGCGGCGCGCATGCGCCTCGCGCGCGTCAAAGAAGGCATGGCCGACCCCCCGCCCGCGATAGGCGGGCAAAAGCACCGATTCCGCACAGTAGAAGATCTCCTCAAGGGCAAGCCCCTGTCCGTCGAAGGCTCGGGCGAAATCCTCGGCATGGTCTTCCATTGGCGTGCCGGTGGCCGCGCCGACCAGGCGCGCACCATCGAAGGCGCCCACCAGGATCGCCCCCGCGCTGTCACGATAATTTTGCAGATAGCGGTGCTCATAATCGAGAGAGCCGTCGTAGAAATATGGCCAGTCGCGAAAGACCGTCATGCGCAACCGCGCCACGTCCTCCAGCGCGTTTTCCAGATCGGCACCCGTCAGGGGGCGCACCTCGATCCCGCTCATGCCTCGCGCTCCGGCCCCCAGCGGGCGGTCAGCTGCGCCACGATCTGGTCGCGGGCCTGTCGGTAACTGCCAAGCTTCGCCTCGCGGCTCTCGCCCAGTCCGGTGGGGTCCAGGATCGGCCAGTAGTCGATTTCCAGGTGAACATGCCGGGTCAGGTCCAGCGCCCGGCGCTGGCTGGCCGGGGACAGCGCCACGATCAGGTCGAAGGAGGACAGATCGTCGCCCCATTCCTGCATCTGGTCAAAGGAGCGGGTCCGATGGCGCGACAGTTCCACGCCGATTTCCTGGCAAACGGCGATGGCAAAGCCGTCGACCTCCAGTTCGCCCTTGACCCCGGCGGACTGCACATAGGTATCGGTGCCATAGAACTTTTTCATGATGCCCTCGGCCATGGGCGAGCGGACCGAGTTGTGATCGCAGCAGAACAGCACCGATTGCGGAAGGGCCTGTGGGGCTGCTGCATCCATCCGTCAGGCCCCGAAATGCAGCACGCAGATCAGGGTAAAGAGCCGCCGGGCGGTGTCATTGTCCACGATCACCTTGCCCTCCAGCCGTTCCTGCAGCACCCGCGCGCCTTCGTTGTGGATGCCACGACGGGCCATGTCGATGGTCTCGATCTGGCCCGGAGTCGCGTTCTTGACGGCGTTGAAGTAGCTTTCGCAGATCTGGAAATAGTCCTTCACCACCTGCCGGAAGGGCCCCAGCGACAGCTGGAATTCCGCCACTTGCGTGTCGTCCCGGGTGGCCACCGAGAAGACTAGCCGCCGGTCGCGAATCGACAGCGCCAGCTTGAACGGCCCCTGCGGGACCTCACGCCCCTCGCGCTCGGGCAGGGCAAAGGCGTTCTCCTCCATCAGGTCGAACATGGCGACCTTGCGTTCCTGCTCGATCTCGGGCGTGGGCGGCGGCAAGCCGCTGTCGTCCAGTTGGATATCGACGATCCGGCTCATGCGCCACCCTCGTCGTTCAGCTTGTCCAGCCGGGCCCGCACCGACAGGCCGTGCGCCTCCAGGCTCTCAGCCTGGGCCAGTGTCTCGGCCGCCGGCCCGATCCGGCCGAGGGCCGCCGGCGTCATGCGCGCGAGCGTGGTGCGTTTGACGAAATCCATCACGGACAATCCCGAGGAAAACCGCGCCGACCGCGCCGTCGGCAGGACATGGTTCGGCCCGCCTACGTAATCGCCAATCGCTTCCGGCGTCCAGCCCCCGATGAAGATCGCCCCGGCATGGGTGATCCGGCGCGAGAGCGCCTCGGCATCGGCCACGCAAAGCTCCAGGTGTTCGGGGGCGATCCGGTCCGACAGCGCAACCGCCTCGTCCAGGTCGCGCACCACCACCACGGCGCCGAAATCGCGCCAGCTGGCCCCGGCGATGGCGCGCCGTTCCAGCGTTCCCAACCGGGCCTCGACGGCGCGCGCCACGGCCTGGCCAAACGCCGCATCCGTGGTGATCAGGATCGACTGGGCGCTCTCGTCATGCTCGGCCTGGCTGAGCAGGTCCAGCGCGATCCAGTCGGGATCGTTGTCGCCATCGGCAATCACAAGGATTTCCGATGGTCCCGCGATCATGTCGATCCCAACCTTGCCGAAAACCCGCCGCTTGGCCGCCGCGACAAAGGCATTTCCCGGTCCGGTGATCTTGTCCACAGGGGCAACGGTCTCGGTGCCATAGGCCAGCGCCGCCACGGCCTGCGCGCCGCCCATCCGGTAGATCTCGTCCACCCCGGCCAGGCGGGCGGCCAGCATGACCAGCGGGTTGACCACGCCATCGGGCGTGGGCACCGCCATGGCCAGACGTCCGACCCCCGCCACCTTGGCCGGGATCGCATTCATAAGCACCGATGACGGGTAGCTGGCCAAGCCGCCCGGCACATAGAGCCCCGCCGCCGAAACCGGCGTCCAGCGCCAGCCCAGACCCGCCCCCGCTGCGTCCTCCCACCAGGCATCCTCGGGCACCTGGCGTTCGTGATAGGCTCGGATGCGCGCGGCCGCCTGCTCCAGCGCGGCCCGCTGGTCTTCGGGAACGGCGGCGGCATGCCGTGCGATCTCTGCCTCCGACATCCGCAGCTCGTCCGCCGCGAGGTCCAGCCGGTCGAACCGCGCCGTAAGCTCCAGCAGCGACGCATCGCCGCGGGCGCGCAGATCGGCGATGATCTCACCGACCGCCTGGTCCACCTCGGGGCTGTCCTCGCGCTTCATCCCCAGAAGCGCGGCAAAGCCGGTCTCGAAATCGGCATCCTCTGTCGACAGGAAAACGGGCATGGGCTTTCTCCTTTGCCCGTTCCCATACAAATCCCGCACCCAAGCCGCAATGCGGCACCCGGCTTCTTTGGGTCGAAAATACCGCGGGGGAGTCCGCGCCCCGCGCGGACGGGGGCAGCGCCCCCGGCACCGGCCCCACCTGCACGCCGCGCGAAACAGGGCGGCGCGGTCCCGATGTCGGACTGAACAGCGCGCGCAAGCGCTCAATTCGGCAATGCTACCCCTCGGGGTGGGTCGGACGCGCCCCGGACGGCGCCGCATAGGGCCGGGTCACATCACGCAGCACGGCCTCCAGCGCCTCGACCTGCAGACGGATCGCGCCATCGCCGGCCAGCGTCAGCAGCACCTGCCCCGTCCCGTCCGGGCCCGGCTCGAACTGCACGGAGAGAAGCGACAGGACCGTCTCGCTGTCCCCCGGGGCCACGCCCTGGCTCTGCACCGAGAGCACATCCTCGAAGGCCAGCACCGATTGCACCCGCTCATAGGGGCGGCCCCGGGCCTCGGCCCGCGGCGCATCCTCCCAGCGGAACCGGTTGAGCAACAGCCCGAAACGCCGCGCGCCACTTTCCCAGCGCATCTCGCTGCCCGGAAAGACGGCGTCCTGGACCAGTCCCGAGATCACCGCAAGGTCATCAGTATCCAGCGCCCGCAGGCGCAGTGGACGCTCGGCCCCGTCCTCGAATCTCGCATCCTCGCTCATCGCCCCGGCACCCGCTCGATATCCGCGCCGACCCGGCCCAGCTTGTCCTCGACCGCCTCGTAGCCACGGTCCAGGTGGTAGACGCGGTTGACCTGGGTCTCGCCCTCGGCGGCAAGCCCGGCCAGGATCAACGAGACGCTGGCGCGCAGGTCGGTCGCCATGACCGGCGCGCCCTTCAGTGCCGGCACGCCCTGCACCGTCGCCGTGCCGCCCTGCACCTCGATCTCAGCGCCCATGCGCATCAATTCCGGCGCATGCATGAAGCGGTTCTCGAAGATGCGCTCCTCCAGGACCGAGGTGCCCTCGGCAAAGCAGAGCATGGCCATCATCTGCGCCTGCAGGTCCGTGGGAAAGCCCGGGAAGGGCGCGGTGGTCACATCCACCGCCCGGGGGCGGCCGTTGCGGCGCGCCACGTGCAGACCCTTGGCCGTCTCCTGCACATGCACGTCTGCCTCTTCCAGCTTTTCCGCGAAGGCGCCGACCAGGCCCAGGCTGCCGCCCAGGCAGGTCACCTCGCCCCCCGCGATCACCGGGGCCAGCATGTAGGTGCCCAGCTCGATCCGGTCGGTCACGACCGGATGGGTCGCACCATGCAGACGGTCGACCCCCTCGATGGTGATCTCAGAGGTGCCGTCGCCGCTGATCCGCGCGCCCATCTTGCGTAGGCAGGTGGCCAGATCGACGATCTCGGGCTCGCGCGCGGTGTTCGTCATGACCGTGGTGCCCTTGGCAAGGGTGGCGGCCATCATCACGTTTTCCGTGGCCCCGACCGAGGCAAAGGGGAAATCCACCGGCGCGCCCGCCAGACCACGCGGCGCGCTGGCGTGCAGATAGCCGTCCTTCAGCTCGATCTCGGCGCCCAGCGCCTCGAGCCCGTGGATATGGATATCCATGGGCCGCGCGCCGATGGCACATCCCCCAGGCAGGGAGACAATCGCGCGCCCCGCGCGCGCCAGCAGCGGGCCTAGGACAAGGTTCGAGGCCCGCATCTTGCGCACGATGTCGTAGTCGGCGACGTGGTTGATCTCGCCGTGGCAGGCCATGGCCTGCACGCGCCCGTCCTGAAGCGCCGACACCTCGGTCCCCAGCGACTGCAGCAGGGTCGTCATCGTCTTGATGTCCGACAGCCGCGGCGTGTTGGTCAGCGTCAGCGGCTCCTCGCTGAGCAGCGCCGCGGGCATCAGCGCCAGCGCCGCGTTCTTGGCCCCGGCGATCTCGATCTCGCCCGACAGGGGCGCGCCGCCGCGAATGATGATGGAGTCCATGTCTGCCTACTCTTTGTCCTGGGCCTTGCCCGTGTCCGACCCGTCATCCGATGCGGCCCGCCCCCGCGCCTGCCGCTTGCGGCGTTGCAGGTTGGCCTTCAGGGCCGCCTTGAGCCGCGCGTCGCGGTCCTGATCGGGCTTTCGGGGTGACTTGGGGTCGGTTTTTCCGCTCATGGCACCCCCTCTACAGTGCCGCGCAAAAACCGTCCAGAGAGGGCTTGCACGGCGGCGGGTTTAGGTCTAATCCCGCCGCGCACGGCGCTGCTGTAGCTCAGAGGTAGAGCACTCCCTTGGTAAGGGAGAGGTCGAGAGTTCGATTCTCTCCAGCAGCACCAGATGCCCCGCGATCAGGGCTACTGTTCACCGATCATTGGCAGTCGACAGAGAGGGCCCTGCCCCGTTACAGGCGCTACGTGCCCGATGGTCCGTCGGTTTCGCGCCCTACCCCGCCCAAGCCCAGGGCCGGGTGTAGGTGCCCAACGCCTTCTGGGCGTCCGCATCGGTTACGGTGCCGGTCTTGCGTAGGTAGCAGACCAGGCCGAGTTTGCTGTCCTCGTCCACGCGGTCCACCTCGGCCGCGACCTCGGCAGAGGCCAGCGCCGCGCCGTAGACCCGGGCGATGGCCAGCTTGCGCAGCTCGTTCTTGAGCGTCTTGCCCACGGCCGTCTTGGGCAGTTCGGGAAGGATTTCAAGATACTTGATATGCGCCGCGCGTTCATGGATGCGGTCATTGGCGAACAGCATCAGTTCGTCCTCGGAGACCTTTGCACCGTCGACCAGTTCGACGTAGGCGCAGGGCAGCTCGCCCGCGTGGGCATCGGGCTGGCCGATGGCGGCGGCAAAGGCCACGGCCGCGTGGCCTGCCAGCGCCTCCTCGATCTCGGCGGGGTCGATGTTGTGACCGCCGCGAATGATCAGGTCCTTGGCGCGGCCCGTGATCCAGAGATAGCCGTCCTCGTCGATCCGGCCCAGATCGCCGGTGCGCAGGTAGCGGTCGTGATGGAACAAACCGTTGTTCTTCTCGGTCTGGGTATAGGTCTTGCCCTCGAAGACCCCGGGGCTGTCGACGCAGATCTCGCCGATCTGGTTGACGCGCGCCTCGGCCGGCCCGTCCGAGGTGTGATTGAGAATGCGCACGTCCGAATGGGGAAACGGCAGGCCGATGGAGCCGACGCGCTTTTCCCCGTCGGGCGGGTTGATCGAGACCAGGCAGGTGGCCTCGGTCAGCCCGTAGCCCTCGCAGATAGTCACGTCGGCGGCCTCTTCGAAGCGGCGGTAAAGCTCCAGCGGCAGGGGGGACGAACCGCAGAAGACCAGTCGCAGCGAAGAAATGTCAGCATCCACCTTGCGCTGCATCATGGCTGACAGGGCCGTGGGCACCCCGATCAGGAATGTCGCGTTGTAGCGTTCGATCAGCTTCCACAGGTTGTCGAAGACCCCGTCCCCGCGATAGCCCTGCGGGGTGGGAAAGACGATATGCGCCCCCGAGCCCAGCGAGGCCCCCAGCGACACGATGGTCGCGAAGACATGGAACATGGGCAGCGGCGTCATCTGCACATCCGTCTCGGTGAACAAAAGCCGCTGGCCCAGCCAGGCGTTGTATATGATCCCCGAATAGCGGTGCTGGGCGACCTTGGGCATGCCGGTGGTGCCGCCGGTGTGGAAATAGGCGGCGACCCGGTCGCCCATGCTGTCGTCAAAGGCCAGAACGGGGGCGTGCCGGTCCAGCTCGGCATTGAAGTCGATGACCTTCGCCTGGTGATTGACGGGGGTCTTGGGACGCAGCAGCGGGACGATGAATTTCTTGACCCCGGTGATGTAGCGCAGCAGGTCGACCTCGAGCACGGTTTCCACGTTGGGGGCCAGGGCCACCGCCTCGGCGGCCTTCCGGGCCACGTCCGTCTTGGGAAAGGCCCTGAGCGTGACCAGGACCTTGGCGTCGGTTTCGCGCAGGATGGCGGCGATCTGCTCGGGCTCCAGCAGGGGGTTGATCGGGTTGACGATCCCGGCCACGGCACCGCCCAGATAGGTCAGCGCCGCCTCGGTGCAGTTGGGCAACAGGAAGGCGACGACGTCATCTTCGCCTACGCCCAGCCCGCGAAACATGTTGGCCGCCTGGCTGACCCGGTCCTTGAGGCCGGTCCAGGTCAGCGTCTCGGCCGGCGCCTTCGGGTCCGAGAACATCTGGAAGGTCAAGGCGTTGCGCCGGCCGTGCGCGGCCTCGGTGCGCGACAGCAACTGGTAGAGCGTCACCGGCATGTCGCGCTCTTCCCACGGCATTTCCTGCTCAATCGCATCGCGATCGGCCATCGAGGCAAAGCTCATGGTCGTCTCCTCCCTGAAAGACCGCCGAACCCCTGTCCGGCCGGTGATCGTTCCGAAAGAGGATGATTGCGCCGCGTGGACAACGCAAGAGTGACGCGGCGAAATTCACGCCCGCGCTATGCGCATGTTCCGGGTCACTCGGGGCGAACCGCCGGCGCATCTTCCGGCGCAGGAGACGTGCCATGACCGAACTCACCCTTGCCCTTGCCCTTGTGCTGTTTCTCTTCCCGCTGGCCTACAGCCCCGGACCCGGCAACCTGTTCTTCGCGGCCAACGGCGCGCGCTTCGGGGTTCGGGCCACCCTGCCAGCCTTTCTCGGCTACCACCTTGCGACGTGGCTGGTTACGCTGGCCATCGGCCTCGGGCTGATCGGCACTCTGGCCGCTGCGCCGGCGCTGGCGCGGGCGCTGCAATTGGCCGGGGCCGTCTATGTCGGCTGGCTGGCGCTGCGCTTCTTGCGGGCCGGGGCCCTCGAAGGCGCGGGCGATCCCCGCCCGGCCAGCCTGTGGGACGGCGCGCTGCTGGTTGTGCTGAACCCCAAGGCCTATGTCATCATCGTGTTGATGTTCACGCAATTCGCGCCCCTGACGGCCGATGTCCCCGGCGCGACGCTGCTCATCACCTCGGTCTTCACGCTCAACAATTTCGTGGCGTTCATGGTCTGGACGCTGGCGGGCGACGTGCTGGGGCGCTGGTTCCGCACGGACACGTCCGCTAGGGCCCTGAATTTCGGCTTTGGCCTGCTGCTGATCGGTGTGGCGCTCTGGCTGCTGGCCACCTGAGCGGATCACTCGGCCGCCATGCCTTCGGTGAACTGCAACCGCGCCAGCCGGGCGTAAAGCCCGCCCTCGGCCACCAGTGCGTCATGCGTGCCCTGGGCGACGATCCGGCCCGCCTCGAAAACCACGATGCGGTCGGCCTTCTTCACCGTGGCGAGCCGGTGGGCGACGATCAGCGTGGTGCGGTCCCGCGACAGGGTATCGACGGCGTGCTGCACCGCGCGTTCGCTTTCGGCGTCCAGCGCGCTTGTGGCCTCGTCCAGCAGCAGCACCGGCGCGTCGCGCAGGATGGCGCGGGCGATGGCGATGCGCTGTTTCTGCCCGCCCGAGAGCATCACGCCGCGTTCCCCGACATAGCTGTCGTAACCCTGCGGCAAGGCCTGCAGGAAGTCGTCGGCGGCGGCCGCACGGGCGGCGGCTTCGACCTCGGCATCGGTGGCCTCGGGGCGGCCGAAGCGGATGTTCTCGCGCGCGGTCTCGGCAAAGATCACCGGG
This sequence comes from Roseovarius halophilus (ex Wu et al. 2025), assembly GCF_047086965.1. Taxonomy (NCBI): domain Bacteria; kingdom Pseudomonadati; phylum Pseudomonadota; class Alphaproteobacteria; order Rhodobacterales; family Roseobacteraceae; genus Roseovarius; species Roseovarius halophilus (ex Wu et al. 2025). The sequence goes on from NZ_JBKOTX010000027.1 coordinate 13,664, forward strand.
TCCTGCGGGACCAGCGCGATATGGCGGCGGAAGTCGGCCCGGGCCATGTCGCGCAGGTTCACACCGTCCAGCCGCACGGCCCCGCCTTCGGGGTCATAAAAGCGCAGCAGAAGCTGGATGATCGTCGTCTTGCCCGCGCCCGAGGGGCCGACCAGCGCCACAGTCTCGCCGGGGTTCACCGTCAGGTCTATGCCGTTCAGCGCCCGTTGCCCGGGGCGCGCGGGATAGCTGAAGGTCACCCCATCGAAGACGATCTCGCCCCGGCGTGCCTCGGGGGCCGGGAGGGGGTCGGCCGGGTCCTGCACCGCATCCTCGGACCGGAGCAATTCGACCAGCCGCTCGGTCGCGCCCGCGGCGCGCTGCAATTCGCCCCAGATCTCGGTCAGGGCACCAACGGCCCCGGCCACCATGACCGAGTAGATGACGAATTGCACCAGTTCACCGATCGACATCTGGTCGGCGCGCACATCGCGCGCGCCAATCCAGAGGACACCCACCACCCCGGCGAAGACCAGAAAGATCACGATGGCCGTCATCAGCGCCCGCACCCCGATGCGGCGGCGCGCGGCGACAAAGCTCTTCTCGGTGACATCGTGGAACCGGGCACGGCTCAGGCCCTCGTGGGTGAAGGCCTGTACGGTCTGGGCCGCCTGCAACCCCTCCGAGGCATTGCCCGACGAGGCCGCGATCCAGTCCTGGTTCTCGCGGCTCAGGCTGCGCAGGCGCCGGCCCAGAAGCACGATGGGCACGATCACCGCCGGCACCACCAGCAGCACCAGACCGGTCAGCTTGCCCGAGGTAAAGAGCATCAGCACCAACCCGCCCAGAAAGATCAGCAGGTTGCGCAGCGCAATGGACACCGAAGAACTGATGACGCTGAGGATCAGCGTCGTATCGGTGGTGATCCGGCTGAGCACCTCGCCGGTCATGATTCGCTCGTAGAAGGCGGGCGACATGGCGATCATGCGGTCGTAGACGGCCGTTCTGATGTCGGCGACCACCCGCTCGCCAAGCCGCGTGACAAGGTAGTAGCGCACCGCCGTTCCCAGCGCCAGCAACCCGGCGATCAGCAGCGCAGCGGCAAAATAGTCATCCAGCAACCGGCCGGCGGCGGTTTCGAAATTGTCGACCACGCGCCGCACGGCGAGGGGCAGCGTGAGCGCGACAAACGCCGTCGAGACAAGCGCTACGATCGCCGCCGTCATCATCGCGCGGTAGGGGCGCAGGAAGGGCCACAACTCGGCCAGCGCCCCTACCCGGCGAGATTTCGCGCGGTCGTCCTCTGTGCTGTGGGGCGGTGCCATGGGGAACCCGTTCGTCGCGTCGTCGCCGGTGGCTTAGCGACAGGTCCTGCAAAGCACAAGTCCGAGCCACCATGACCCGTGCAGCAAGGCCGCGTGAAATAAGGTCATCGGGGCGGAACTGGAGCGGGTAGCGGGAATCGAACCCGCACCAAGAGCTTGGAAGGCTCGTGTGATACCATTTCACCATACCCGCTCGGGACAGCGGATAGCTATTTGATCGATGCCGACGGGTCAAGCCGAAGCTTCCGACACCCATTTCCTGCGCGTGATGCCCCGCGGAGGCTGACGCGGCCGCCCGTCGCGCGCTGGACTCTGGCCCCGGCGGCCAAAACAGCCTATCTGGTTGGTTGGCAATCGATCCCGGAGGACACCGCCCATGCCGCCCCGCAACCAGGCTGCGCTCGATTTCCTGCTCAAGCGGCGGTCACGCCCCGCAAAGACGCTGACCACCCCGGTGCCCAACCGGCTTGAGCTCGACCAGCTTCTGACCGCCGCCGCGCGCACGCCCGACCATGGCAAGCTGGAGCCCTGGCGCTTTGTCGTGCTCGACCGGGCTGTCCTGCAACGTCTGGCCGATGTGATCCCGCAACGCCATGCCGCTCAGGGTCTGCCCGAAGAGCAGCTTGAAAAGGGCCTTGCACAGTTCCGAGACGGCGACCTCGTGGTCGCGGTGATCGAAAGCCCGGTGTTGTCCGACAAGATCCCCGCAATCGAGCAGACCTATTCGGCTGGCGCGGCCTGCCTGGCGCTGCTCAACGCGGCCCTGGCCGCGGGCTGGGGGGCGAACTGGCTGACGGGCTGGCCGGTGCATGACCGGACCTTCGTGGAAACCCATCTTGGCCTGACCCCGACCGAGCGGGTCGCGGGCCTGATCCATATCGGCACCGAGACCACTGCGCCGCCCGAACGCCCCCGCCCGGACCTGAGCCGGAAAGTGACCTTTCTCGAATGATCCTGTCAGACTTCCTGAAGGCTCTGGGCCAGATCGGCGATCCTCGGTTCCGCAGGGTGCTATGGTGGGGCGTCGGGTTGACCCTGGCGCTGCTCGTGGCCGCATACGCGGGCCTTCTGCAACTGGTCGCGCTTCTGGACCCCGGCTCGGTCGCGATCCCGGGCATCGGCCCGGTCACCTGGATCGGCGACCTTATGACTTGGGGCAGTGCATTCTTCATGCTGGTGCTGTCGGTCTTCCTGATGATTCCCGTCGCCTCGGCCATCACATCCATGTTTCTCGACGACGTGGCCCAGGCCGTGGAGGACCGCCACTACCCGCACCTGCCGCCGCTGGGCCGGCAAAGCCTCTGGGAGGCCTTCCGCGACACCGTCAGTTTCCTGGGCGTGCTGATCGGGGCCAATCTGCTGGCGATCTTCGGCTATATGATGCTGCCCTTTGCCGCGCCCTTCATCTTTTATGCGCTTAACGGGTTCCTGCTGGGCCGCGAGTATTTCACCGTTGCCGCCATGCGCCGCGAGGGGCGCGCGGGCGCCGATGCCATGCGCCGGGAGAACCTGCCGCAGATCTGGATGGCCGGGGTCCTGATGGCGCTGCCGCTGACCGTGCCGATCATGAACCTCTTCATTCCGATTCTCGGCGCGGCGACCTTCACGCATCTCTACCACCGGCTGGCGGGCACGGCGCCGGGCCCGTCAGGCTGATCCGTCCCGGCCGGAGGCGCGCCCCTCGGGCTTGAGCCGATAGACCCCCTCGGGCAGGTCCAGCGCCATGGCAAGGTCGCGCAATTGCGCCATCGACAGCGTCACGCGCATCACCGCGTCGCGGCGCGCGTCCCATTGTTCCACGGTCACGCACTCCTCGAAGCCGTTGATTGTCACGTCCTCCTGCAAATACGTGCGGCCCTCATCGACGAGGGTGACGACGGTGGCGTCGAAATCGTGCTCGATCGTGAACATGGGCGCGGCTCCTGTCCGGGCGGGGCGTCCGGGGCAGTCTTTCGCCCATGGCCGCGATGTCAAGGCGCGCGGGTCTGGCGCAGCCCGCCGGGGGTATTATATCGGGCCGCAGCGGGCAGACGGGATGCCGGGCTGACGGGAGGCAATGCGCAATGAGGGCACGATGGGCGATTCTGGTGGCGGGGCTGCTGTTGGCGGGCTGCACCATGCCGCCCCTTGCCACGCCCCCCGCACAAAGCCCCGGACCGGACGGTGTGGCCGCGCCCGCGCCGCAGGACTTCGACATCCTGCGCACGCCGCGGGCGATCCAGCGCGCCTTCGTCGAGGTGGTCGACCAGGTGGAACCGGTGGCCGAAGCCGAGTGCCGCCGCATCGATCCGCGGCGCAACTGCGACTTCCTGATCGTGGTGGACGATCGTCCCGAGGTGCCCGCCAATGCCTTTCAGACGCTGGACGAAGACGGGCGCCCGGTGATCGGGTTCACGCTCGCACTGATCGCTGATGCCCGCAACCGCGATGAACTGGCCTTCGTGATGGCCCACGAGGCCGCGCACCACATCGCCGGCCATATCCCCCGCCAGCAGCGCAACGCGACTCTGGGGGCGCTGGTCTTCGGTCACCTGGCCGGCGCGACAGGCGGCAACGTCGCCGCGGCGCAGGATCTGGGCGCCGCATTGGCCGCGCGCAGCTATTCCAAGGAGTTCGAGCTGGAGGCCGACCGCCGTGGAGCGACTGTTGCAGCCAGGGCCGGGTTCAACCCGCTGCGCGGGGCGGATTTCTTCTTTCGCATCCCCGACCCGGGCGACCGCTTTCTGGGCACGCACCCGGCGAACGCGGACCGGCGCGCGGCCGTGCGCGCGGCTGTCGCCAACCTTTAGCCCGGCAGGCTGAAGGCCCCAAGTGAAACGGCAATGAAAAAACAGGCCGAAGCCGCAAGCACGTGCCCATGCCAGATCGCGTGGGCAAAGCGCAGATCGGCCCAGTAGAAAAGTCCCACCCCGACCGAATAGGTGATCCCGCCCGCCAGGATCAGCACCGAGGCCGCCACGGGCAGCAATTGCACCAACGGCCAGGCCAGCAACAGACTCATCCAACCCAGAACCAGGTACATGACCGCCGCCCACTTGCCCAGCCGCTTGCGCAGGGCCAGCTTGACCACCGCGCCGATGCTGGCCAGCGCCCAAACCAGCGTCAGCACACCATGGGCAAACCCCGTGCCGATGAAGATCGCGAACGGGGTATAGGTGCCCGCGATCTTGACGTAGATCGCGGCCTGGTCGATGCGCCGCAGGGTGTCGCGCAGCGCCTCCCAGGGGGCCAGGTGATAGCAGGCGGATATCACGAAAGAGGCGCTCAGCGCCCCGCCGTACACCGCCAGTGCCGCCCGCGTGCCGGCGTCGACACGGCCGCCGGAAAAGACCAGCAGCAGAACGGTGCCCGTCACGGCCAGGCCAATGCCCAGGACATGCAGGGTGGCGTCGGCGATCACCTCGGCGCGGGTGGTGGCACGATCTGTCATGGATTCAATTTAACGCACCAGCCGCGGCTGTCACAGGGGACGTGGCGTCAGGCGACGGAGACGCGCCCGTAATGCCAACTGCCCAGGGGTCGTTATCGGCAGGCACTCGTGCCTGTGTACCACCCCGGGGCTGACCGGGGGCTGCGACATGCCGCCTTGATATGGGGCAAGGCCTGTGCTTGGTCCGTCCCATGCGGATCATCGAGAATGTCATCAGCGACCGAGGGTCGAAATACGCGGTCTCGGGCGGGCCTGTCGCCTCGGCAGAAGAGGCCAAGGCCTTCATCAAGGCCCTGTGCCGGAAAAAGAAGTTCGCCAAGGCGACGCATAACACCTGGGCCGTGCTGCTGCCGGGGGGGGCGCTCAAGAACGACGACGGCGAGGCGGGCGCGGGCCTGGTCATCCTGCGGATGCTGGAGCGCGAAGGGATCGAGGGGCACCTCGTCTGCGTCACCCGCTGGTTCGGCGGCAAGCACCTGGGCGGAGACCGGTTCCGCCATGTGCAAGAGGCGGTGCGGGTTTACCTGTCGCCGGACTGAGCCGCGCGACGTTGGCGACGGCGGTGCAGCGCATAGAGCGCCGGGGCCACAACATGGCGATAGCCCCGGTCGGCCAGCCAATGAACCCCGGCCAGCCCTGTCAACCGGGCCAGCCAGCGCCAGCCGGGCAGCCGCGCCCAGAGCAGGCGAAAGGCATCCAGCCCTTCATGGACCCGGCCGCCCTGTTCGACGCGGAATGTCCGCGCGGCGGCGTCCCGGTCCAGCCCCCAGTCGGGGGCGGCGTCCAGACCGTCGATTTCCAGCGCCACACCGGCCCGCCCGGCCTGCCGCGCATAACCCGCAACCTCGCGCGAACAGATCGGACAGGTGTCATTGTGGAGAAGCTTGGTCATTTTTTTAAACCTAGAGGGATGTATCAGTACGACAAGGACGCGCAACCGGCCCCATCGGCCGCGTTCGCAGGCAAATGCCCTTCGATCATGTGCGTGTCGCCAAGCACCCCCACAGATCATACTCCCCCGCCTCGTCCACCTCGACAAAGACGATGTCGCCCACCGACAGGCCCTCGGTGCCTTCGTCGATGAAAAGGTTGCCGTCGATCTCGGGCGCGTCGGCCTTGGTGCGGCAGGTGGCGATGCCGTCCTCGTCGATGTCGTCGACGATCACCTCCATGGTCCGGCCCACTTTCGCCGCCAGCTTGGCCTCGGAAATGGCCTGGGCCTTTTCCATGAACCGATCCCAGCGGTCCTGTTTGACGGCCTCGGGCACATGGTCGGACAGCGCGTTGCTGCGGGCGCCTTCGACGTTTTCGTATTTGAAGCAGCCGACGCGATCGAGCTGCGCCTCGTCCATCCAGTCGAGCAGATGCTGGAACTCGTCCTCGGTCTCGCCCGGATAGCCGACGATGAAGGTGGACCGCAGGGTGATCTCGGGGCAGAGGCTGCGCCATTCGGCGATGCGGTCGAGGGTGCGTTCGGCATGGGCGGGCCGGGCCATGCGGCGCAGGGTGTCCGGGTGGGCGTGCTGGAACGGAATGTCCAGGTAGGGCAGCACCAACCCCTCGGCCATGAGCGGGATCAGCTCGCGCACATGCGGGTAGGGATAGACGTAGTGCAGCCGGACCCAGGCGCCCAGTTGCCCCAGATCGCGGGCCAGCCGGGTGATGGGCTGCTCTGCGCCTGCCCGGTCCTCGCGGGACCAGTCGGTGCCATAGGCCGAGGTGTCCTGGCTGATGACCAGCAGTTCCCGCACGCCGTTTTCGACCAGCTTTTCCGCCTCGCGCAGGACCGCCCGGTGCGGGCGGCTGGCCAGTTTGCCGCGCATGTCGGGGATGATGCAGAACTTGCACTTGTGGTTACAGCCCTCGGAGATCTTGAGATAGCTGTAGTGGCGCGGCGTCAGGCTGACCCCGCTGGCGGGCAGCAGGTCCACGAAAGGGTCCGGATCGGGCGGCACGGCGGCATGGACGGCATCGAGCACCTGTTCGTATTGGTGCGGGCCGGTGACCGCCAGGACAGTCGGATGTGCGCCGGTGATATAGGCAGGCTCGGAACCCAGGCAGCCGGTAACGATCACCCGGCCGTTTTCCGCCAGCGCCTCGCCGATGGCATCCAGGCTTTCGGCCTTGGCGCTGTCGAGAAAGCCGCAGGTGTTCACTACGACGGCATCGGCGCCGGCGTAGTCGGAGGAGATGGCATAGCCCTCGGCCCGCAGCCGCGTCAGGATGCGTTCGCTGTCCACCAGAGCCTTGGGGCAGCCCAGCGAGACCATGCCAATGGTCGGCTGTCCGGGGCGGGCAGGTTCGGTGAGACGGGCACGGGGGGCGAGATCGGGGCGCAGGTCGGGCGGGTTCTGGGACATGGGGCCTGCCATAGCCTGCCCTGCCCCGCGCGGGAAGGGGGATCGGGCACCGGTCATGGTCCTTTCGCAGCGCCGGACTATCTCGCCACGCACAGGCGGCGGCACCGCGCCGCCCCCAGGACAGGAGAACCGAACATGCCCCGTCTTATCCTCACCCTCGCCGCCGCGCTTGTCGCCCTTGCGGCGCCCGTGCTTGCCGCCGAGCCGGATCGCATGGTCTTTTCATCCATCGACGGCGGCACGCTGCGGATTGATGGGCCGGCGCTAGTGACGAACACCGCCTCGCTGTGCGCCTACACGCCACAGTTCGATGATCTGCAAACCCTGCACGAGGACTATGCCAAGGCCGGTCTCACGGTGCTGGCTGTCCCGTCCGAGGACTTTCGCCAAGAGCTGGACAGCGAGGACGCTGTCAAGGACTTCTGCGATGTCAATTTCGACCTGACCTTGCCGATGACGGTGATCACGCCGGTGACCGGCGCCCAGGCGCATCCCTTCTATCGCTGGCTGGCGCAGGACCATGGCATCGCACCGCGCTGGAACTTTCACAAGGTTCTGATCGGGGCCGAGGGCGAAGTGCTGGGCCAGTGGGGATCACCCGTTTCTCCGACCGCGCCGGCCATCACCCGCGCCGTCGAGGCCGCCCTTGGCGACTGACGCCCGGCCGCTTTTCCTCGGCTCGGAGATCTACCGCGGGTCGAGCTATGGGCCATGGCACCCGCTGCGCATCCCGCGGGTCTCGACGGTGATCGACCTCGCCCGGGCGCTGGACTGGCTGGGGCCGGATCAATACCGTTCCAGCCCGCGCGCCAAACCCGCCGCGCTGACGGGGTTCCACACGCCCCGCTATGTCGAGGCGCTGCACCGGGCCGAGCGGGACCAGCAGGTGCCCGAGGCGATCCGCGCCCGGCACAATATCGGCACGCCCTCCAACCCGGTCTTTCCCGAGATGTATTCGCGCCCGGCCACGGCCGCCGGGGCCTCGCTTCTGGCAGGAGAGATGCTGGCCCGCGGCGGCGTGGTGCATTCCCCCGCCGGGGGCACGCATCACGGCCTGCCCGACCGGGCCAGCGGGTTCTGTTACCTCAACGATGCGGTGCTGGCGGTCCAGGCGCTGCGCCGCAATGGCGCGCGGCGGGTCGCCTATGTCGACATCGACGCGCATCACGCCGACGGGGTGGAACATGCCTTCGCGACAGAACCCGAGGTGCTCGTGATCTCGACCCACGAAGAGGGGCGCTGGCCGCGCACCGGCGGGCTGGACGACCGCGGGGTCGGGCAGGTCTTCAACCTGCCGGTGCCGCGCGGGCTGAACGATAGCGAGATGGCGCTGATCCGCGATGCACTGATCCTGCCACAGGTCGCGGCCCACCGGCCCGACGCGGTGGTGCTGCAATGCGGGGCCGATGCCGTGCTGGAGGACCCGCAGTCGCGGCTGGCCTTGTCCAATGGGGCGCATTGGGCGGTCTTGCGGGCGCTGAAGCCCATCGCCCCACGCCTGCTGGTGCTGGGCGGAGGCGGCTACAATCCCTGGACAACGGCAAGGCTCTGGGTCGGGAATTGGGCGGTTGTGAACGGGCGCGAGATACCCGACTGCCTGCCCGAGGCGGCGCAGGCGGTGCTGCGCGGCTTGCACTGGACCCGCACGGGATCGAACCGCGAAATCCGGCCCGAACCGCATTGGATCACCACATTGGCCGATGCCCCGCGCGAGGGGCCGATCCGGCCCGAGATACGCAACCGGATCGGTGTGCTTGCGGGCCGCCGCGCCGCCTGAGCGGGCGGCGACCCTGCTGGATCAGACCTGCGATCAGGCCGCCAGGCCCAGTTTGTAGACGTGGAGCTCGAAGGTCGGATGCTGCTCGGCCCCCACGACATCCGACTTCGCGTGCCGGTAGGTCGAGCGCCAGTAGGGCTGAATGACCACACCCTCGTCCTGCATGATCCGCTGCATCTTTTCCGACAGGGCGCGGCGCGTGTCGGCATCGGCCACGGACAGCGCCTCGGCCAGGGCCGCGTCGAACTCGGGGTTGGAAAAGCCCGCCTCGTTCCAGGGCTCGCCCGAACGATATGCGAGGGCGAGCACCTGCACGCCAAGGGGACGCTGTGCCCAGTCCGTCGCCGAGAAGGGATAATCCGTCCAGGCGTTCCAGAAGGTCGCGCCGGGGATCACGGTGCGTTTTACCGGGATGCCCGCGTCGCGCAGCTGGGCGGCGGCGGCATCGCAGGTGGCGCGCCGCCAGTTGTCCTCGATCGAGATCAGTTCGTGCTCGTAATCCGCCATGCCCGCCTCGGCCATCAGGGCGGCGGCGCCCTCGGGGTCGTGTTCCGGGGCCGGAATCTCGGCATATTCGGGGTGGATCGGGCAGACGTGGTGGTTCTCGGCCACGCGGCCGCGCCCGTCATAGCCGAGGCTGAGCAGCACGTCGTTGGATACCGCCATGGCCAGCGCGCGCCGCACCCGGGCGTCGGCATAGGGCCGCTCGCCGTCCACTTCGGCCTTCTGGTTGGGCCGGATGACCACCGTGTTCGCGGTCACCGCCTCGGACTTCGTCCAGCCGAGGGTGTCCATCAGATCAACAAACTCACCCAGCGATTCATAAACCATGTCCACCTCGTCCGACTGGGCGGCCGCGAAATGCGAGGCCTGGTCGGTGCCGAAATCGACATATTCAATCCGGTCCAGGTAGGGGCCGCCAAAGACCTCCGTGCCCCACCAATCGTGATCGGTGTTTCGCACCAGGGCCGAGCGCACGCCGACCTGCAAGTCCTCGGGCAGGTAGGGACCGGTGCCCTTGGGGCTGTCCAGCGGATCGCCCGCGAAATCCTGCGGCACGATGGCCGCCGGGTAATCCGAGAAGCCCGCGATCAGGGTAATGTCGGGCGACGACAGGTTGAGCGTGACGGTCAGATCGTCGGTAACCTCGATCGCGCCTTCGCGGGCCAACCCGGTGTCGGGGTCGATCAGCGGCGTCATGCGCGAGGCCATGGAGTTGCCCTCGACATCCTTTTCGCACCAGCGGGTGATGTTGTGAGCCACGTCGGCGGCGGTGAAATCACTCCCGTCGTTCCAGGTCACGCCCGGCCGGACGCGCAGGGTGTAGACGGTGGCGTCAGCGTTGACCTCCCAGTCTTCCAGAAGCATCGGCGTGATCGACCCGTCGCGCTGGTATTCGACCAGGTATTCCAGCCAACCGCGCGAGAAGTTTGACATCTGCGGCCAGTCATAGGTGCGCGGATCCTTGAGCGCGCGCACATCGGACTGGATGCGCAGGGTGCCGCCCTGCTGCACATGGGCTTCGGCGCGCGCAGAACTCGGCGCGGCCAGGCCAATCAGCCCGTAGGCGGCCCCGGCGGACACCCCCAGCGAGGTGGCACGGGTCAGGAATTCGCGCCGCGAAAGCTTGCCCGCGCGGTGGTCGGCGGCAAGATCGCGGGTGGCGGGATGGGGGGTATGTGTATCCATGACGGTTCCGATTTTGTGGAAGTTTTGAGGGAGGGTGCGCGCCGCCCGGCGACGGGTTTGGCGCGACGATGAATTTGCCGTTGGCACGCAACGGACGGCGCAGCTCACCCGCACCTTGCGACAATGATAGGTGACAGTGCCCGGGAGCCAAGGAAAAACTGCTCCGCGGGAAGACCGGGGCGCACTACGGTTGTCGGGTATCGCCCATGCGGTCGGCCCAGTCGTAATCGCTGACCGAGATCGCGCCCGACCAGATCACCCCGGCCAGAAGCGCCCAGATCAGGAGCGCCCAGATACTCGTGATCTTGGCCTTGCGCTTGATCCCGGGATCGGACGGGGCACTCTTGTGGGTGCCGGGCACGACCTCGCCAGCCTCTCCCTGAGTGGTCAGGCGCAGCGGCAGCACCACGAAAAAGACCATGAACCAGACGATGGCCAGCAGCACGAGGGACGATGTGATGCCCATCAGACCTGTTCCAGTTCGGTCAGGGTGCCGTGCATGTCCTTGGGATGCAGGAACAGAACCGGCTTGCCGTGGGCGCCGGTTTTCGGCTCGCCGTCCCCGAGCACCCGCAGGCCCGCCTCTTTCAGCGTGTCGCGCGCGGCGACGATATCCTCGACCTCGTAGCAGACGTGATGGATGCCGCCCGCGGGATTCTTTTCAAGAAATCCGGCGATGGGGCTGTCGTCGCCCAGCGGATGCAGAAGCTCGATCTTTGTATTGGGCAGTTCGATGAAAACCACCGTGACGCCGTGGTCGGGTTCGTCCTGTGGCGCGCCCACCGTGGCACCCAATGCGTCGCGGTAGTGCGCCGCCGCGGCCTCGAGGTCGGGCACGGCAATGGCCACATGGTTCAAGCGTCCGATCATCTGCGTCTCCTGTAAGGCGGTTCATAGTATGCGCCAGCGCCGGATCCGGGGCAATCCGTTCATCGGGCCCGCGCCCGCGCTTCAACGTCGCGGGCGTTAACCGAGCGTTCACCAAGCTGAGTCCCAATGAGGCTCACCACAGCCACAGCCTCCGGGGGATCGCCGCATGGACAGCCTCGACGACATTGTTCCCAACCGCGCGCCGACGGCGAAACGCCCGCTTCTGGGCCTGACCGTTCTGGCGGTCGAGGACAGCCGCTTCGCCTCGGAGGCGCTCCGCCTGATTTGCCTGCGGTCGGGGGCCCGCATCCGGCGCGCCGATACCCTGCACCACGCGCGGCGCCACCTGCGGGTTTACCGGCCCTCGGTGGTGCTGGTGGACATGGGGCTGCCCGATGGCTCGGGCGCAGGATTGATCGCCGCCCTGGGGCGGGCCAGCCCGCGCGTGGACGTTCTGCTGGGAATGAGCGGCGATTCCGATACCCACGACGCCGCGCTCAAGGCCGGTGCGGACGGGTTTCTGGCCAAGCCCATCGCCACGCTGGGCCAGTTCCAGTCGGTGATCCTCGAACACCTGTCCGAGGAACGGCGGCCGACCGGCCTGCGCGTGCTGGCCGATGACCGGGTCGAACCCGACGGGATCGCCCTGCGCGACGATCTGGCCGCGGCCGCCGATGCCCTCTCGGGGGCGACCGACAGGCGCCGGTTGCGCTACCTGGCGCAGTTCTTGGGCGGCGTGGCGCGCAGTGCCGCCGACACCCCGTTGTCCGAGGCCGTCGATTGCCTGGAGGATCTGCTGACCACCGGCCAGTCCACAGCGGACCAGCGCGACCGGGTCGCCGCCATGGTGCAGGACCGCCTGGACCGGGTGCAGGTGATCTGATGGCAGGCAGGGCTGGACGTCATTCCTCAGGCGGGATCACGCGCAGGTGCAGCTCGCGCAGTTGCGCGTTGGTGGGCTCGGACGGGGCGTCCATCATCAGGTCTTCGGCGCGCTGGGTCATGGGGAACATGATGACCTCGCGGATGTTGTGTTCCTCGGCCAGCAGCATGACGATCCGGTCGATGCCCGCGGCGCAGCCGCCGTGCGGGGGCGCGCCGTACTGGAAGGCGCTGACCAGCCCGCCGAACCGCTTGCGGACCTCGGTCTCGTCGTAGCCGGCCTTCTCGAAGGCGCGGATCATCACGTCGAGCCGGTGGTTCCGGATCGCGCCCGAGACCAGCTCATAGCCGTTGCAGGCCAGGTCGTACTGATAGCCCAGCACCTGGAGCGGGTCGCCCTCCAATGCGGCCAGCCCGCCCTGGGGCATGGAAAACGGGTTGTGGCTGAAGTCCACCGCGCCGGTCTCTTCGTCGGCCTCGTACATCGGGAAATCGACGATCCAGGCAAAGGCAAAGCGGTCGTGGTCGGTCAGGCCCAGCTCTTCGCCGATCACGTCGCGCGCCTTGCCCGCGATGCGCTCGAAGCTGGCCAGCTTGCCGCCCAGGAAAAACGCCGCGTCGCCCACGCCGAGGCCCAGCTGCTGGCGGATCGCCTCGGTGCGTTCGGGGCCGATGTTCTTGGCCAGAGGGCCGGCGGCCTCAAGCCCTTCGCCCTGATCGCGCCAGAAGATATACCCCATCCCCGGCAGGCCCTCTTTCTGGGCAAAGGCGTTCATCCTGTCGCAGAACTTGCGCGACCCGCCGCCGGGCGCGGGGATGGCGCGAACCTCGGTGCCCGGCTGCTCCAGCAGCTTGGCGAAGATGGCAAAGCCGCTGCCGCGGAAATGCTCCGAGGTGTCCTGCATCTTGATCGGGTTGCGCAGGTCGGGCTTGTCGGTGCCATACCATTTCGCCGCATCGGCATAGGAAATCTGCGGCCAGTGCTTGTCGACCGTCTTGCCGCCGCCGAACTCCTCGAAGATGCCCTCGATCACCGGCTGGATGGTGTCGAAGACGTCCTGCTGTTCGACAAAGGACATCTCCATGTCGAGCTGGTAGAAATCGGTGGGCGACCGGTCGGCGCGCGGGTCCTCGTCGCGAAAGCACGGCGCAATCTGGAAATACCTGTCGAAGCCCGAGACCATGATCAGCTGCTTGAACAGCTGCGGCGCCTGCGGCAGCGCGTAGAACTTGCCCGGATGCAGGCGCGAGGGCACGAGGAAGTCGCGCGCGCCCTCGGGGGACGAGGCGGTGATGATCGGCGTCTGGTATTCGCGAAAGCCCTGGTCCCACATGCGCCGCCGCATCGCGGCCACCACGTCCGAGCGCAGGGTCATGTTGCGCTGCATCTCTTCGCGGCGCAGGTCCAGGTAGCGATAGCGCAGGCGCGTGTCCTCGGGGTAGTCCTGATCGCCGAAGACCTGCAAGGGAAGTTCCTCGGCCGCGCCCAGGACCTCGATGTCGCGGATGTAGACCTCGATCTCGCCGGTGGGCAGCCGGGGGTTGATCAGCTCCGGGTCGCGCGCCTTGACCGTGCCGTCGATGCGGATGCACCATTCGCTGCGCAGCTTTTCCACCTCGGCAAAGACCGGGCTGTCTGGGTCGCAGAGCACCTGCGTGACGCCGTAGTGATCGCGCAGGTCGATGAAGAGTACCCCGCCGTGATCGCGCACGCGGTGGACCCAGCCCGAGAGGCGGACGGTCTCGCCGACGCTGTCCTTCGTCAGGGCGGCGCAACTGTGGGTGCGGTAGGCGTGCATGGGATGTCCTCTTGCGATGGGCTTGGGCGTCGGTCGGGCCGATACACCGTGGCCTCGGTGGGGGCAAGGGCGCAGGCCGGGCGGGCTTGGCCGGATCGCCGCTTTGGGCTATGATCTGACTGCTTTTCATGTGTCGCACGGCTTACAACGATCTGCGACGAAAGGAGGGGCCATGTGGAAGACCACACTGGACAGGCTGCTGGACAGGCTCGTCGTCGCGGGGCGGCTCGAGGTCACCTGGGCTGACGGATCGGTCAGCACCTACGGACGCGACAGCAACGCGGTGGCCCCGGCCCGGGTGCGGCTGACAGACCCGGCGCATTACCGGGCGCTCTGCCTCAGCCCCGTCATGGCCTTTGGCGAGGGCTACATGGACGGCCAGATCGAGGTCGCGCCCGAGGGCCTTTACGACCTCGTCGCGCTGTTCACCCATAACATGCACGGGCACGGCCAACTGCCAGCCTGGGTCAGGACCATGCAGAACCTGCGGCGGCGGATGAACCGCGTCCTGCAGCGTAACGACCCGCGCCGGGCGCGGCGCAACGTGGCGCATCACTACGACCTCTCCGATGACCTCTACCGTCTCTTTCTGGACGCGGACATGCAGTATTCCTGCGCCTATTTCGCCCGCCCCGACATGACCCTGGACGCGGCGCAGGAGGCCAAGAAGGCCCATATCGCCGCCAAGCTGCGGCTGGAGCCGGGGTGCCGCGTGCTGGATATCGGCTGCGGCTGGGGCGGCATGGCGCTGACCCTGGCGCGCGACCATGGCGCACGGGTCACCGGCGTGACCCTGTCGGAAAACCAGTTGGCCACCGCGCGCCAGCGGGCCGAGGCCGCGGGCCTGTCCGACCGGGTCGATTTCCGCCTGGCCGATTATCGCAAGCTCGACGAGACCTTCGACCGCATCGTCAGCGTCGGCATGCTCGAACACGTCGGGCTGCCACAGTACGACACCTATTTCGGCAAGGTGCATGATCTGCTGGCCCCCGAGGGCGTGGCGCTGATTCATACCATCGGGCAGGTCGCCCCGCCGCGGCCGACCTCGGACTGGCTGGCGAAGTATATCTTTCCGGGGGGCTACGTGCCCTCGCTGTCGGAACTGGCCCCGCCGATCGAGCGGTCGGGTCTCTGGGCCACGGACATCGAGGTGCTGCGCGGGCACTACGCCCGTACGCTGAACCACTGGCGCCAGCGCTTCGAGGCCGCCCTGCCGCAGGTCCGGGCCATGAACGACGACCGTTTCATACGGATGTGGCGGTTCTACCTCGTGGCCTGCGAGGCGACCTTCGAACAGGCCCGCCAGGGCGTGTTCCAGTTCCAGCTGTCCCACGCGCAATACGCGGTGCCGGTGACGCGCGACTATCTTTATGCGCAGCCCGAGGTGCAGCAGCACGCGGCGCAGTGATCTAGAGCACCGCGAAGCTGGCCTTTAGCAGCGCCTCGTCGTATTCGTCCCGCGCCGTGCTGTCCCAGACCACGCCGCCACCGACGTTGAGCGTGGCCGTGTCGCCCGCACGCAGCAGGCTACGGATGGCCACGTTGAACTCGGCGCGCCCGTCCGGGGCGGCCCAGCCGATGCTACCGCAATAGGCCTCGCGCGGGGCCCCTTCCAACTCACGAATGATCTGCATGGCGCGAACTTTGGGCGCCCCGGTGATCGAGCCGCAGGGGTATAGCGCGGCGAAAATCTCGCTCAGCCCGACAACAGGGCGCAACTGCCCCACCACCCGGCTGACCATCTGGTGAACGGTGGTGTAGGTCTGGACGTGGAACAGCTCGGGCACCCGCACCGAGCCGACCTCGGCAATGCGGCTCAGGTCATTGCGCAACAGGTCCACGATCATCAGGTTCTCGGCCCGGTTCTTGACGTCGCCGGACAGATGCGCGCGGGCCAGGGCGTCGGCCTCGGGCGTGTCGCCGCGCGACACGGTGCCCTTCATCGGCAGGGTTTCCAGCCGCCCATCGGCGTCGATGCGGAAAAACAACTCGGGCGAGCGCGACAGGATGTCGGGCAGACCCTCCTGTTCGACCAGCACGCCGTGGCCGACCGGCTGGCGCGCGGCAAGCGCGGCGTAAAGCGCGGCACTCTCGCCCGCGACAGGCGCGTCGACGGGAAAGGTCAGGTTGGCCTGGTAGATGTCGCCCGCCCCGATCCAGTCATGGACACGGGCAAAGGCGGTTTCATAGCGATCCGCGTCCCAGCGCGGGCGCAGCGGCCCGATCCGCGCCGCCCCCTCTGCCAATGGCGCCGCAGGCTTCGGCCCGTCGAAGACCCCGAAACACAGCAGCGGCAAGCGGCGGCCTTCGGGCATCAGCCCGGCCAGCGCCGGCTCGAGCGCGTAGCCCAACTCGTAGCTGGCATAGCCCGCCAGCCACTTGCCCGCCGCACGCGCGGCATCCAGAGCAGCCAGGGCGGGAGGCACCTCGTCGGGTGCGTCGGCCTGGATCACCTGCTCCGCGCCGTCGAACTGCGCCGCGCCGCCCGCCATTTCCGGCCCTGTCATGCTGTCGAACCTCAGCCGCACATGCGTCCCTTTCCCCGCGCCGTTCCGACCCCGAGACATAGTCCGTGGCCTGCCGGGCGAACAGGGCCGAAAACGCCCCTTTGGCCGGCAAAGGCGCCGCATCGCGCCGTCGCGCCGCGGTGCCCCGGAGCGCCTGCACCAATGAGCCCTTGCACCGGCGCGCACCATCCCTATAACCCGCGACAATTTGGGGACATCCACGATGCCTGAATCGCACACCTGAAAGCTGAGGGGCCGCCACAATGCCGAAGAGAACCGACATCCAGTCGATCATGATCATCGGTGCGGGGCCCATTATCATCGGCCAGGCCTGCGAGTTCGACTATTCCGGCGCCCAGGCCTGCAAGGCGCTGCGCGAAGAGGGCTACCGGGTGATCCTGGTCAATTCCAACCCGGCCACCATCATGACCGACCCGGGCCTGGCCGATGCCACCTACATTGAGCCCATCACCCCCGAGACCGTCGCCAAGATCATCGCCAAGGAACGCCCCGACGCACTGCTGCCCACCATGGGCGGCCAGACCGGGCTGAACACCTCGCTGGCGCTGGCCGACATGGGCGTGCTGGAACAATACGGCGTCGAGATGATCGGCGCCCGGCGCGACGCCATCGAGATGGCAGAGGATCGCAACCTCTTCCGCGAGGCGATGGACCGGCTGGGAATCGAGAACCCGAAGGCCACCATCGTCACCGCGCCGCGGGCCGCGGACGGCCACCACGACCTTGACGCCGGGGTCGCCATCGCGCTGGAGGCGCTCGAGGATGTGGGCCTTCCCGCGATCATCCGCCCCGCCTACACCCTTGGCGGCACCGGCGGCGGCGTGGCCTACAACCGCGAGGAGTATATCCACTACTGCCGCACCGGCATGGATGCCTCGCCGGTGGGGCAGATCCTCGTGGACGAAAGCCTGCTGGGCTGGAAGGAATTCGAGATGGAGGTCGTCCGCGACAAGGCGGACAACGCCATCATCGTCTGTTCCATCGAGAACGTGGACCCAATGGGCGTGCACACGGGCGATTCCATCACCGTGGCCCCGGCGCTGACGCTGACCGACAAGGAATACCAGCTGATGCGCACGCACAGCATCAACGTGCTGCGCGAGATCGGCGTGGAAACCGGCGGCTCCAACGTGCAATGGGCCGTGAACCCCGAAGACGGCCGCATGGTCGTGATCGAGATGAACCCGCGCGTGTCGCGCTCCTCGGCGCTGGCCTCCAAGGCGACGGGCTTTCCCATTGCCAAGATCGCCGCGAAACTCGCCGTGGGCTACACGCTGGACGAGCTGGACAACGACATCACCAAGGTCACGCCGGCGAGCTTCGAGCCGAGCATCGACTATGTCGTCACCAAGATTCCGAAATTCGCCTTCGAGAAATTTCCCGGCTCGGAACCTCATCTGACCACGGCCATGAAATCCGTCGGCGAGGCCATGTCGATCGGGCGCACATTCCACGAGTCCGTGCAAAAGGCGCTGGCCTCGATGGAATCCGGCCTGTCAGGCTTCGACGAGATCACCATTCCCGGCGCCGACGATCCCGCGAACGGCCGCGCGGCGATCACCCGCGAACTGGCCCGGCAGACCCCCGACCGGCTGCGCGTCATCGCCCAGGCCATGCGCGAGGGTTTCCCGGACTCCGACATCCATGACATCACCGCCTATGATCCGTGGTTCCTGGCCCGCATCCGCGAGATCATCGAGACCGAGCAGGACGTGGAATCGAACGGCCTGCCCACGCAGGCGCAGGGCCTGCGCAGGCTCAAGATGATGGGCTTCACGGATGCCCGCCTTGCCAAGCTGACCGAGCAAGGCGAGACGGATGTCCGCAAGGCCCGGCGAGCGGCCGGTGTCACCGCCGTCTTCAAGCGGATCGACACCTGCGCGGCGGAATTCGAGGCCCAGACCCCCTACATGTATTCCACCTACGAGGCCCCCATGATGGGCGAGGTCGAATGCGAGGCGCGGCCCTCCGACCGCAAGAAGGTCGTGATCCTAGGCGGCGGCCCCAACCGGATCGGCCAGGGCATCGAATTCGACTATTGCTGCTGTCACGCCTGTTTCGCCCTGACCGAACGGGGCTACGAGACCATCATGGTCAACTGCAACCCCGAGACCGTCAGCACCGACTACGACACCTCGGACCGGCTCTATTTCGAACCGCTCACCTTCGAGCACGTCATGGAGATCCTGCGCGTCGAGCAGGACAACGGCACCCTGCATGGTGTCATCGTACAATTCGGCGGCCAGACCCCGCTGAAGCTGGCCAATGACCTGGAACAGGCCGGCATCCCGATCCTGGGCACGGCGCCCGACGCCATCGACCTTGCCGAGGACCGCGAACGGTTCCAGGCGCTGGTGGGCAAGCTGGGGCTGAAACAGCCCAAGAACGGCCTCGCCAGCAGCGACAAACAGGCACTGGAAATCGCCGAGAGCATCGGCTTTCCACTGGTCATCCGCCCCTCCTATGTGCTGGGCGGGCGGGCCATGGAGATCGTGCGCGACATGGCCCATCTGGAACGCTATATCGCCGAGGCCGTGATCGTGTCGGGCGACAGCCCCGTATTGCTGGACGGCTATCTTTCGGGTGCGGTCGAGGTCGACCTGGACTGCCTGTGCGATGGCGAGGCGGTGCATGTCGCCGGGATCATGCAGCACATCGAGGAGGCCGGCGTGCATTCGGGCGACAGCGCCTGCTGCCTGCCGCCGCATTCGCTGCCCGCCGATGTCGTCGAGGAAATGAAGCGCCAGGCCATCGACCTCGCGCGCGCGCTTCGGGTCAAGGGGCTGATGAACGTGCAGTTCGCCGTGAAGGACGGCGAGGTCTACCTGATCGAGGTGAACCCGCGCGCCAGCCGTACCGTGCCCTTCGTCGCCAAGGCCACCGATTCAGCCATCGCATCCATCGCCGCGCGGCTGATGGCGGGCGAGCCGCTGTCGAACTTCCCGCACCGGCCACCCTACCCGCCCGCCGAGGACCCGATGGATGTGCTTCCTTTGGGCAACCCCTTCACCCTGGCCGATCCCAAGACGCCCTGGTTCTCGGTCAAGGAGGCCGTGCTGCCCTTCAACCGCTTTCCGGGCGTGGACACGATCCTGGGGCCGGAAATGCGCTCCACCGGCGAGGTCATGGGCTGGGCCCGCGACTTTGGCCGCGCCTTCCTCAAGGCCCAGATGGGCGCGGGCCAGGACCTGCCGACCGCTGGCACGGTGTTCTTCTCGATCAAGGATGCCGACAAGGGCGCGGTGCTGCGCGAAACCGCCAAGATGGTGACCGACCTCGGCATGACGATCTGCGCCACCCGCGGCACCGCGAAATGGCTGGCCGAACAGGGCTTTGCCCCGCAGGTGGTCAACAAGGTCTACGAGGGCGGCCGCACCGTGGTGGACCGCCTCAAGGACGGCGAGATCGCGTTGGTCTTCAACTCGGCCGAGGGGGCGGCGGCGGTCGAGGACAGCCGCTCGATCCGCGCCGTGGCCCTGGCCGACAAGATCCCCTATTACACCACCCTGGCCGGGTCGCACGCCGCCGCCCTGGCGATGACCGCCAAGGTCAGCGACGAGGTGCGCGTGCGGGCACTGCAGGGGTAATCACCCGGTCCGGCCCTGCCGGACAAAGGGCCCTGTCGGCCTTTTGAAGCGATACCCGGGCGGGGCGCCGGCCGGGGCGCCCTCAGACGCTCCGTCACCCTTGCCTTGGGCCTGCCCTTTCCCCATCCTGGCACGCAGCCGAGGGAGGAGAGACATGCACAGCGCCGCGATCACCGGAACCGGGGTCTTCACCCCGGACCAGAGCATTTCCAACGCGGAACTGGTCGCCGCCTTCAACGCCTATGCCGACCGGCAGAACGCGGCCAATGCCGCGGCGATCGCCGCCGATGAGGTCGCGCCCATCCCGCACTCTTCCTCCGCCTTCATCGAAGAGGCCTCGGGCATCCGCAGCCGCTACGTGATGGACAAGTCCGGCATTCTCGACCCCGACCGCATGTTTCCGCGCCTGGCCCCGCGCGCCGATGACGCCCCCAGCCTGATGGCCGAGATGGCGCTGGACGCCGGCCGGCAGGCCCTCGACAAGGCCGGGGTCGCCGCCGGTGACGTCGATGCCATCCTCTGCGCCGCCTCCAACCACGAAAGGGCCTACCCGGCCATCGCCGTGGAAATCCAGAGCCTGCTGGGCACCGGCGGTTTCGCCTTCGACATGAACGTCGCCTGCTCCTCGGCCACCTTCGGCATCCTCGCCGCCACCGACATGATCCGCGCCGGCACGATCCGCCGCGCACTGGTGGTGAACCCGGAAATCTGCTCGGCCCACTTGGAATGGCGTGACCGGGACTGCCACTTCATCTTCGGCGATGTCTGCACCGCCCTTCTGATCGAGCGTGACGACGACCTGCAGGGTCCGCATTTCAGGATCAGGTCCACCCGCGCGGCAACACAGTTCTCCAACAATATCCGCAACAACGACGGCTTCCTGCGTCGCAGCCACGACCAGATGGAAGACCGCCGCGACATGCAGTTCATGCAGGAGGGCCGCAGGGTCTTCAAGGAGGTGCTGCCGCTGGTCTCCCGACATATCGCCGATCACATGGCGCAAGAGGGCGTGGTCGCCGACGCCCTGAAACGGCTCTGGCTGCACCAGGCCAACAAGACCATGAACGACTATATCGGCAAGCGGGTCCTGGGCCGCACGCCCAGCCCGCAGGAACAGCCCAACATCCTGCAGGACTATGCCAATACCTCCTCGGCGGGCTCCATCATCGCCTTCGCCCAGTATTCGGACGATCTCGACACCGGCGATACCGGGCTGATCTGTTCCTTCGGGGCGGGCTATTCTGTGGGCTCGGTGATCGTGGAACGCGCCTGAGCCGCCCCTTCATCTTGGCAGGTAAACTCCGGGGGTTTGGGGGCTGGCCCCCAATCACACATAAAGCGTGCGCAGCACACCGCATGGTCACGGCCGGGTCAGGAATTCACCCGCGTATGAACCGCGTCGAGGCTTTCCACCCGTTCGGAATAGCGGTCCACCAGCATCTCCTTGCGGCCACGCACCATGAGGGTGAAGCGGGCCAGTTCCTCCATCACGTCCACGATGCGATTGTAAAGCGGCGAGGGCTTCATGCGGCCCTTGTCGAACTCGCCCCAGGCCTTGGGCACCGAGGATTGGTTGGGGATCGTCACCATGCGCATCCAGCGGCCCAGCAGGCGCATCTGGTTGACCGCGTTGAAGCTCTGCGAGCCGCCCGAGACCTGGCAGAGCGCCAGCGTCTTGCCCTGCGTGGGCCGGATGCCGCCGATCGGGGCCAGCGGCAGCCAGTCGATCTGGGTCTTCATCAGCCCGCTCATGGCGCCGTGGCGTTCGGGGCTGGACCAGACCATCCCCTCGGACCACAGCGCCAGCGCGCGCAGTTCGGCCACCTTCTCGTGGCCCTCGTCCACGCCATGATCGTCCACCTGCGGCAGGCCGTGCGGATCAAAGAACCGCGTCTCGCAGCCCAGCGCGCGCAGCACCCGCGCGCCCTCTTCGGCGACGCCGCGGGAATAGCTTGTCTCGCGCAGCGATCCGTAGAGCAGCAGGATGCGCGGCGGATGCCCCGGATCGCCGGGCGCGGCCAGCGCGGCACGGTCGGGCTGGCGCAGCGCGGCCGCCTCGATGTTGGGCATGGTGTCGTCGTGGGTCACGGCAACCTCGGGATGATGGACCAGTGCCGCGACCCTGTCGCGGGACGGCCCCGCGCGCAAGGCCCGACGCGTTTGCCCTTGCACCCGGCGCCGGTCCGGGACACCACGGCTCAACCCCTCGCATACCTCGAACCGAGACAACGTCATGGCCAAGCTCCATTTCAACTACTCGACAATGAACGCGGGCAAGTCGACCGTGCTGCTGCAGGCCAGCCATAACTACATCGAGCGGGGCATGCAGACCTACCTGCTGACCTCGCAACTCGACACCCGCGCGGGCGAGGGCCGCATCGCCAGCCGGATCGGCATAGGAACCCCGGCCGACACCTTCGCGCCAGGCGAGGATCTCTTTCGCAAGATCGAGTCGCGCCTGGCCCAAGGCCCCTGTGCCTGTGTCTTCATCGACGAGGCACAGTTCCTGACCGAACCGCAGGTCTGGCAAGTGGCCCGGGTGGTGGACGATCTCAACCTGCCGGCGATGTGCTATGGGCTGCGGGTGGATTTCATGGGCCAGCTCTTTCCCGGCTCCGCCGCCCTGCTGGCGCTGGCCGACGAGATGCGCGAGGTGCGCACGATCTGCCATTGCGGCAAGAAGGCCACCATGGTGGTCCGGACCGATGGCGCAGGCCGCGTGCTGACCGGGGGAGAGCAGGTGCAGATCGGCGGCAACGAAAGCTATGTCAGCCTGTGCCGCCGCCACTGGCGCGCGGCCACCGAAAGCGACACGCCGCCCCTGGTGTAGTCGCCGGTCGGTCCCGCCTCAGTTGACCCGCTGCGGCGGGTCGCGCCCTTCGGTGAAGGCGATGATGTTGTCCAGCGCCATCTGGCCCATGGCCTGCCGGGTTTCCACGGTGGCCGAGCCCAGGTGCGGCAACAGCACGCAGTTGTCCAGCGCGCGTAGCCGGTCCGGCACATGCGGTTCCGCCGCGTAGACATCCAGACCCGCCCCGGCGATGCGGCCCTGTTCCAGCGCCGCGATCAGGGCGGCCTCGTCCACGACCTCGCCGCGCGAGATGTTGACGAATATGCCGCCGGGCTTCATCGCCGCCAGCGCCCGCGCGTCGATCAGTCCGGTCGTCCCGGCCCCGCCCGGCACCGTGACAACCACGAAATCGGCCTGCGCCATGAGGTCTTGCAGCGTCTCGACCTGCCGTGCGGGCAGGCCCGCGTCCTTGGGCGAGCGGTTGTGGTAGATCACCTCCATGCCGAAGCCGTAGTGGCCGCGTCGGGCCACCGCCTGCCCGATCCGGCCCATGCCGACCACGCCCAGCACCTTTCCGGTAACATCCGTGCCCAGCAGCGATTGCGGCCCGAAGCCGCCCCACTGGCCGGCACGGACCATGCGCTCGCCCTCGCCCGCGCGCCGCGCCGTGGCCAGGATCAGGGTCCAGCCGATATCGGCCGTGGCATCGGTCAGAACGTCCGGCGTGTTCGTCACCACGACGCCCGCCGCCGCGGCGGCCGTCACGTCGATATGGTTGTAGCCCACCCCGAAGTTGCCGATAATTTTCGCCCGCGGGTCTCCGGCGCGTTCGAAGGCCGCCGCACTGAAGGCATCGCCAAGGGTCGGCAGGATCGCGTCATAGGCGGTCAGCGCCAGCGCCGCCTCTTCTTCACTCAGCGCCGCCTCGCCCAGGGTCACGTCGAACCTGGCCCGGGTCTGATCCAGAACCGGTTGGGCGATGGGTCTCGTGATCAGCAGTTTCAGCACACCCGGGCTCCTTGCGGGACATCGGTGTCCGGCGACAACAGGACCACGGCCCCATCAGCATCATGCAGGCCCAGCACCAGCACCTCGGACAGGAACTTGCCGATCTGGCGGGGCGGGAAATTGACCACGGCGATGACCTGCCGCCCGGGCAGGTCGCCCGGCGTGTAATGGTCGGTGATCTGGGCTGAAGTCTTGCGGGTGCCGATCTCGTCGCCGAAATCGACCCAGAGCTTGATCGCCGGTTTGCGGGCCTCGGGGAAGGGTTCGGCGCGGGTCACGCGCCCCACGCGGATATCCACCTTCAGGAAATCGTCGATCGAGATCTCATCAGCCATCGGCGAGCTCCTTGCTGCGTGCCGCTGCCGCCCTGACCGCCCGGCGCAGAAGCGGCGGAAACCCCGTGTCCTCCTCCATCAGAACCGCCAACGCCGCCTGCGTGGTGCCGTTTGGCGAGGTAACGTTGACGCGCAATTGGCCGGGGTCCTCCGGGGCCTCCTCGGCCAATTGGCCGGCGCCGGCCACCGTCGCCTTGGCCAGCCGCAGGGCCAACTCGGCGGGCAGCCCCTCGGCCTCGCCCGCCGCCGCGAGCGTCTCGATCAGGTGGAAGACATAGGCCGGGCCGGAGCCGCTCACCGCGGTGACCGCGTGCATCTGGCCCTCGACATCCAGCCGCACCACCTGCCCCACTGCCGAAAGCAGCGCCTCGGCCAGGTCCATCTGGGCCGCGCTGGCATGGCTGTTGCCGACGATGGCGGTGATCCCGCGCCCCACCGCCGAGGGCGTGTTGGGCATGGCCCGGATCACCGGGGTGCGCGCGCCCAGCGCCGCCTCGAAGGCCGACATCGGCGTGCCGGCCGCCACCGAAAGCACCACGGTCTTGCCATTGCCCAGCGCCTGCATCGCGGGCAGCGCCTGGCCCATCATTTGCGGCTTGACCGCCACCAAGGCCACCGCCGGGTCATCGGGCAACGCGGTGTTTAGATGCACGCCCTGCGCGCGCAGCCAGTCCGAGGGGTCGGGGTCGATCACCCGGACCGCGCCCGGCGACAGGCCCCCCGCCAACCAGCCCGCCAGCATGGCGGACCCCATCCTGCCACAGCCCAGAAGCACCATGCCGCGGCGTTCGATCTCTGTCATGTCCATGAGAGCACCCCTATTTGACCCCGAGTGTTAGGGACAGGCGGCACAGGGTTCAAGGCTGCGGGTCAGGGGCCGGGACGTGCGCACCCGGCCCGCGCGCCGATCAAGCGGTGCCATAGGCCTCGGCGATGGCCACCTGGATCGCCTCGGCCGCGCTGCGCTCGGCCCAGGTGACAAGCTGGAAGGCCGGGTAGTAGCGTTCGGCGCTCAGCACGGCGGCCGAGATCATCGTGTCGATCTGCTCGGGGCTGGCGATCTGGTCGCCCGCCAGCACGAGGCCATAGCGATAGACCATGAGCTTCTGCTCGGCCCAGAAGGTGAAGGCCCCGGCCCAGCACATGTCGTTGATACTGTTGAGCGCCTCGTAAAGGGCGGGCACGCGCTCCTCGGGCGGCTCCATCTCGAAGGTGCAGATTAGCCGCAGCGTCTGGTCGTAGACCGACCAGGCGAGGGTGATCGAATAGGTTCGCCACTGGCCTTCGACCGCCATGGCGATCTGGTCATCGGCGATCCGGTCGAACGCCCAGTCGTGATGCTCGGCGATATGCTCGACAAGGTCGATGGGATGTATCTCGGCGGAGTCGGGGACCTGCTCCGTCAGTGCCATGGGGCCTCCTGTCCTGCTAGCGGCGGGGCCTGACAAAGCCCCAATTGCTAGCTGCCTGCTCTAGGGACAGCGGGTCGAAGCCATATCCCTCACAAGATATGGTGGGCCTTGACGGGCCGATCTGTAAAGCACTTTCTTGGGGATAAAAGGACAGACGCCTCAAAAAGGGTCTTGGAGGCGGAAGGCGTGACGCAGGTCAAGGCCCGCGCCGACATACTGCACGCTATTCGGGTGGCGCTTCGCCCCCGGCCCGAACCGGGACTACCCGGAGCCGCCCTCAAGCGCCGCGATCCGGGCCTTGAGCGCCTCGTTCTCCTCGCGGGCCTTCTGGGCCATGGTGCGCACGGCCTCGAATTCCTCGCGTGTGACCAGGTCGCGGTCAGCCAGCCAGCGGTCGACCATGGAACTCATCGCCGTCTGCGCCTCGTCCTTGGCGCCCTGGGCCACGCCCATCGCGTTGGTCATCAGTTGCGAAAAATCGTCCAGCACCTTGTTTCGGGTCTGCATGTCAGCCTCCGGTCACATCTGTAGGATATATGGGCGGCGCCGGGCGGCTTGGCAACCCTGCCCCCGGCTTGACTTCACCCGTTCCGCACCGCAAGCACAGGCTCATGACCGCAGGCATTCCCTTTCCCGACATCAGCCCCGAGATCTTCACGATCCAGCTTTTCGGCGCCAGTTTCGCCCTGCGCTGGTATGCCATGGCCTATATCGTCGGCATCCTGCTGGGCTGGCGGCTGGCGGTGATGGCCGTGACCCGCCCGGGGCTTTGGGCCGGAGACAGCGCGCCCATGACCCGCGAACAGGTCGAGGACCTGCTGACCGCGATCATCCTGGGCGTCATCATCGGCGGGCGGCTGGGCTATGTGATGTTCTACCGGCCCGGCTATTACATCCAGAACCCGCTTGAGATCGCGATGCTCTGGCAGGGCGGCATGGCCTTTCACGGCGGCTTTCTCGGCGTCGTCGTGGCGGTCTGGCTGGTGGCACGCAAGCACGGCGTGCGGCTGGGCGATATCGCCAACCTGGTGGCGCTGGCCGCCCCGCCCGCCATATTCCTTGTCCGGATCGCCAATTTCATCAATGCCGAGCTTTGGGGCCGGCCCACCGGCCTGCCCTGGGGTGTGATCTTTCCCGGCGCGGCCGCCCAGGATTGCCCCGGTGTCGAGGGGCTTTGCGCGCGCCATCCCAGCCAGCTCTACGAGGCGGGGCTGGAGGGGCTCTTGCTGGGGCTGCTGCTGATCTGGCTTGCCTTCGTGCGGGGCTGGCTCAAGAGCCGTTGGTCGCTGGCCGGGCTGTTCTTCGCGGGCTACGGTACGGCGCGATTCCTGGTCGAATTCGTGCGCCAGCCCGACGCGCAATTCGTCGGCCCCGGCAACCCGGTGGGGCTGGCGTTTCATGTCGACGGTATCGGCCTGACCATGGGCCAGACGCTGTCACTGCCGATGATCGTGGTGGGCCTGGCGGTCATGCTCTGGGCCCTGCGGGGCGCGCCACAGGCCAAGGCATGACGCCACTGGGCAATCTCCTGGCGCGCCGGATCGCGGCCACCGGCCCGATTCCCCTGTCCGACTACATGGCCGAATGCCTGCTGCACCCCAAGCATGGCTATTACAGCACCCGCGATCCGCTGGGGCAGGCCGGCGATTTCATCACCGCGCCCGAGGTCAGCCAGATGTTCGGCGAGGTCATCGGCCTCGCGCTCGCGCAGGCCTGGATGGACCAGGGCGCGCCGGCGGCCTTCGTACTGGCCGAGCTTGGCCCGGGCCGCGGCACGCTGATGGCCGATGCCCTGCGCGCCACGGCAGGCGTGCCGGGGTTCCATGCGGCCGCGCAGGTGATCCTGATCGAGGCTTCGGCCCCACTGCGCGCGCAACAGGCCGAGCGTCTGCCACAGGCCCGCCATATCGACGGGCTGGACGCGCTGCCCGCGGCGCCGCTCTTTCTGGTGGCCAACGAGTTCTTCGATGCCCTGCCGATCCGCCAGTTCCAGCGCGATCCGGGCGGTTGGCGCGAGGTCATGGTGGGACTGGAGGGCGAGGCCCTGCGCCCCGGCCTGTCCGATCCCGCCCCGCTGGCCGCGCTTGACCATCGGCTGGAGGACACGGCCCCCGGCGACATCGTCGAGACCTGCCCGGCCCTGCCCGGAATCGTGGCGCAGATCGGCACGCGTCTCGCCCGCCATGGCGGCGCGGCGCTGATTCTCGACTACGGCGACTGGCGCGCGCTGGGCGACACCTTTCAGGCGCTCGAGGAGCACGCCCAGGCCGATCCCTTTGCCGCTCCGGGCAGGGCCGACCTGACGGCCCATGTGGATTTCGAGGCCCTGGCCCTGGCGGCAGCCCCCGCGTGCCACACGCGGCTGACCGCGCAGGGCGTCTTTCTAGAGCGGCTGGGCATCACCGACCGCGCCCGCGCCCTGGCCCGCGGATTGCACGGGGCCGCGCTGGACAGCCACGTCGCCGCGCACCGAAGGTTGACGCACCCCGACGAGATGGGTCACCTCTTCAAGGTGATGGGACTGTTTCCCGAGGGCCACCCGGCCCCGCCCGGACTGGAGACATGACGCTCGATATCATAACCGCCCCCGGCCTTGCGCCCCTCAGCCACGGGTTCTTTACCCGCCGGGGCGGCGCGTCGTCGGGGGTCTTCGCCGGGTTGAATTGCGGCTATGGCAGTTCCGACCAGCATGAGGCGGTGACGATCAACCGTACCCGCGCCGCCGACGCCCTTGGCGTCGCGCCCGAGGCGCTGCTGGGCGTACACCAGGTGCATTCGGCCCAGGCGATCACAGTGACCGAACCGGGCACGTCACCGGTCAAGGCAGACGCGCTTGTCACCGATCGGCCCGGGCTTGCGCTGTCCGTGCTGGCGGCCGATTGCCAGCCGGTGCTGTTCGCGGATCACGCAGCCGGGGTGATCGGCGCAGCGCATGCTGGCTGGCGCGGGACACTGGACGGGGTGCTGGAGGCCACGCTCGACGCGATGGAGGCCTTGGGCGCCGACCGGGGCGCAACCCTGGCCGTCATCGGCCCCTGCATCAGCCAGCGCAACTACGAGGTCGGCCCGGACTTCCTGGATGATTTCCTGGCCGACGACCCCGAGAACGCCCGATTTTTCGCCAGCGGGGCAGGCGACAGGTATCTTTTCGATCTGCCGGGGTTCGGGCTGCACCGGCTGCGCGCAGCCGGAGTATGGCAGGCCCAATGGACCCGCCACTGCACCTACGCCGACCCGGACCGGTTCTTCAGCTATCGCCGCAGCACCCATGCGAAAGCGGCCGATTACGGCCGCCTCATCAGCGCGATCCGGCTTTAAGCGCGCGTACGCCCCGCGCAAAGGTCGCAGGGAGGCGATAACCGCGATCGACGCCGGTCAGGCCTCCTGCGCCAGGCGGGCCTCCAGCACTTCGAAGGGCACGCCGGGATCATCCTTGGCGCCCCGGATCACCAGAGAGGTCTTGACGCTGGCCACGTTGGGGGCGGCCGTCAGATGTTCCGTCAGAAAGGTCTGGAACGACCGCAGGTCGGGGGCCACACACTTGAGGATGAAATCGACCTCACCGTTGAGCATGTGACACTCGCGCACCAGCGGCCAGCCCGCGCATTTCTCCTCGAAGGCGGAAAGGTCTTTCTCGGCCTGGCTGACAAGCCCGACCATGGCGAAGACCTGAACCTCAAAGCCCAGTTCGCGCGCGTCCACCTCGGCATGATAGCCGCGGATGAACCCCTGTTCCTCGAGCGTGCGCACCCGGCGCAGGCAGGGCGGCGCCGAGATACCCACCCGCTTGGCCAGTTCCACATTGGTCATGCGGCCATCGGCCTGCAACTCGGCCAGGATCATGCGGTCGATCTCATCCAAACGGGTGCTGGGCATGTGCGGGCTGTCCTGTCGAGGGTGATTTGCGAGACTATACGCATAAAGGCCCTAAGGCGCAATAATCTTTCACGTAGACGCAATATCCTTTCATATGCCTCTTGCGTCGATCCGCCCCTTTCGCCCGACGTCCGGCCCGCCTATATCCGATGCCGTACCACGTGAAGGGAATATCGTCATGGCAGAGCAACGCCGCACCAAGGTCCTGATCATCGGGTCTGGCCCGGCCGGTTATACCGCCGCCGTCTACGCCAGCCGCGCCATGCTTGAGCCGATCCTGGTCCAGGGGATCGAGCCGGGCGGCCAGCTGACCACCACCACGGACGTAGAAAACTGGCCCGGCGAAACGGAAATCCAGGGCCCGGATCTGATGGTCAACATGGAGGCGCACGCCAAGGCCGTGGGCAGCGAGATCATCGGCGACATCATCACCAGAATCGATTTCGACACCCGCCCCTTCCGCTGCCAGTCCGACAGCGGCACCGAATATATCGCCGACGCCATCATCCTGGCCACCGGCGCCCGGGCGAAATGGCTGGGCCTGCCCTCGGAGGAGAAGTTCAAGGGCTTCGGCGTCTCGGCCTGCGCCACCTGCGACGGGTTCTTCTACCGCGGGCA
The DNA here is from genome assembly GCF_047086965.1 of Roseovarius halophilus (ex Wu et al. 2025). NCBI lineage: Bacteria > Pseudomonadati > Pseudomonadota > Alphaproteobacteria > Rhodobacterales > Roseobacteraceae > Roseovarius > Roseovarius halophilus (ex Wu et al. 2025). Next base: position 43,930 of record NZ_JBKOTX010000027.1, read on the forward strand.
GGAGATCGCGGTGATCGGCGGCGGCAACACCGCCGTTGAAGAGGCGCTGTTCCTGACCAATTTCGCCAGCAAGGTGACGCTGATCCACCGCCGCGACGAGCTGCGCGCCGAGAAGATCCTGCAGGACCGGCTGTTCAAGCACCCCAAGGTCGAGATTTTGTGGAATCATCAGCTTGACGAGGTCTACGGCGCCGAAAGCCCGCTTGGCGTTCAGGGGATCAAGGTCAGGAACGTCAAAACCGAGGCGGTGACAGAGCTGCCCGTGACCGGCGTCTTCGTGGCCATCGGCCATGCCCCGGCCAACGAACTGGTCAAGGACGCGCTGGAGACGCACATGGGCGGCTATGTCGTCACCAAGCCCGACAGCACCGAGACAAGCATTCCCGGCATCTATGCCGCCGGCGACCTGACCGACCACAAGTATCGCCAGGCGGTGACCTCGGCCGGCATGGGCTGCATGGCCGCGCTGGAGGCCGAACGCTGGCTGGCCGAACAGGAAGACGCGGGCGAACCGGCCCCCGAGGTGGCAAACGAACCCGAAAGCGCCTGACCCAAGGGGGCGCAAGGCGCGTCGCGGGCCATTGACGGCCCGCGACGCCTGCCGCGAACGCGACTTTTCGGCAACAGCGGGGCGGCAGGACAGCCCGAGGGTTTTTCGGCAGTGAAAAGCATGCGATGCGTTCATCCGTGAACAAATCTTGAGTCGCGGCCGTGCCCACCCCGAAAACACCGCCAATGACAGACGAGGAAGACGCGCTCTTCCGGCTGTTGGGGGGGGGGGGGGGGGGGGGCGGCGGCGGGGGGGGGGGGGGGGCGGGGGCCGTGGGGCGGGCGTGGGGGCGGGGGCCTGGCC